>DATAAL010000654.1:0-18960 GCA_036260145.1 Longimicrobiaceae bacterium
GGTAGTACGCGTGCGCATTGCCTTCGAGTGGACGACCCTCGCTATCCTTGCCCGCGAAGAGCGCCAGCGCAGCCGGACCGTGTCGGTCAGCCTGGGCGATCAGCGCCTCCCGGAGCCGCTCACCGACGGCCAGTGCTTCCGTCAGTGGCGGGAGAACGGCGGAGGACACGGCGTATCGGGCAAAAGAAGTCGGCCGTTTCGGGCGCACGCGGAGCTTCCGTCTGGGGCGGACCCGAAGCAGCCTTTCGGGCCGGTGGTAGACTACCCAGCGCGTGCCCGGGGGCTCGGACCAGCCCTGCCTCTGGAGCGTTCCCGTGTCTTGGTGAAGGACTTCCAACAGCCCCTCCGGGAGTCGAGAACGCCTTCCGGACAGCGCGGGCGCGTTCTGTCGCCACCCCTCGAAGTCGGCGAGCGGCATGAGCGCCTGCAGCCGAATGCGCTCACGCACGCCGACCGCTTTCTCATCTGCAGGTACCACGTTCGGTTCCCCATCCCAGGCTTCGAGGCGACGAGCATCGACCCAGCTCTCGCTCCGGCCAAGATAGCCGAGCGCCTCCAGCAGGCGATCCAAGAGCGCCGTGTCGTGGTCGGATAGTTTGGTTCCGGGCCAGGCAACCACCAGTTCCGCTTCCGGATCATCCGCACCGCGACCGACCGCAACAAAGGTGTTGAAGACCAGCGTCGTGCTGGTGCGGGTGGGCATGTAGTGACGTGTATGTGCCTCCGTGCCTCTTGGAACCTGGTATACCGGAAGTTCAGAAAGCTTAGTAAGGAGCAGCTCCAGCTCCTCCGCGCTAGGGGGAGGCTCGATCCGGTATGCCGCGGCGGTGAGCGCCCGGAGGATCCGCCAGGGGGACGGCGGCCACTCGACTGCGCCTTCGTTGGTGTGCCGGTCCCAAGGAGTGCCATGATAGCGACCGGCCGGGAAGCGAAAGGCGATCGCAGTCACGACAGCGCCTCCTGTGCTTCCGCTCTCTCTCTTCGTGCGGGCGCCTTGCCACCGCCCTTCCTCCTCGTGCCATTGAGGACTCGCGTAACGGGCGGATCGGCGAACAGACCGGCTTCACGCACGCGGGAGATCAGTTCCGGAAGAGACTTCTCGATTTCGCCTCGACTCGAAATCTCCACACCCTCCGGACGCGTGACCCGGAGATCCACCACGTCCAGATCGCAGGCAGTACGGAGTCGCAGTCCCCGCTCCAGGAACGTCCGAATCTTCCAGAGGGCGAGCGAGAACAGGAGCCTCTCGACGGCCTCGCCCAGAGCATAGCTGCGCAGCTGTACGAGGTCGAGGTTGAAGTAGGCCGTGATGCGGCCAGCCGTGTATTCGTCGCGGTGAAACGGGACGTTGCCGTACCCCTCGCGCGCCGTGGCTACCGAGTCCTTTCCAGTGGCCGCCTGCACCCGGTCGTTCTTCACGCCGCCACTGGTAACGACGCTTACATCGCGCGCCTCGATGAATCCCGAAAGCGCCCGCGGGATGCGCAGCACCCCCGCGATGCTCTCCAGAAAGACGCCGTGGAGGAGTGAGTTCACATCGTAGCGACAAACCGCCTCCGCAAGCTTTCGATAATCGAACGGGGTGCCGGGCTCGTGGCCCACCGCCTGTCGAATCTTGTCGAAGCCGTCGCTCTTCTCGATGTAGACCGAGTTCAGCCGGTGCGCCTCCAAGAGCGAGTTGGTCAGCTCCGCTCCCTCCTCATCCACCACCGACACATATGAGAGCCCCTCCAAAATGGGCTGGAGCCGACCCGCACCCGGGTCCCAGACGGTAGCCTCAAGGCGGTTGGCAACCGATTGCGGTGATTCGACCAGCAGCATCTGCGTGCCATCGTGCAACCGGTACGCTGCCGCGCCCAAGTCCGGGAAGCCGGTGGGCTGAAAGCGCGTGCCCTGCACGGGAGTGAGCTCGGCTTCGAGCAGCAGGCGAGGAGCGTCAGGGATTCGCAGTGTCATGATACGGCCTCCAGGCTGAGTTCTGACGTATAAGAGGGACGCATGATGGTACTGACCAGCTCGGCGCGGTCCCGGGGAGAGATCGGGAAGAGGAGCGCCGCCGCGGCTCGGCGCGTGCGCTCCGGATCGGTATGGAATGCCTCGGTGCACGGGATCAACCCTGCGCCCCTGAGCCGGCGAACTGCGAGCGTCGTGGCTCCGAACGCGTCGCCGCCGGCCGCCCGCGCGATCATCCCCGGCGTACGCAGCAAGCAGAGATCGGGGCGGATCTGACGATCATGGACGATCTTCAGCAGCGAATAGATGAAGGGAACACCTGAACTGGGGGGACTCGTTGCCTCTGCCGCACGGGAGCGGCTCCAATCGCAGCAGGCGAGGCCCGAGAGCAAACCGGCGAGCCGGTCCTCGTCTACCGCGCGCGCAATGAAGAGCGCGATGTCGGGAAGCTGCACATAACGGACCGCACCCGGGGGGGCCACTTCATCATCGCGGCTCTCCTCGACCTCCCGCCGCGTGACCACGGTGAGCAGATTGGTAACCAGCTCACCCGCCCCCCAAACCACCCGCGGGTCGCCGGCTGACTGCCACTTGCGCGGCTGACGGAGCCGCACCGGCACCAGATACTCTCGTATCCCTACGGAGGCCAGCGCGGCAGCAAGCCGGAACTCGGGCGAACTGTCGTTCGCCGCGCGCACCCAGGCGAGCGGCAGTGGAGGTACGGGCGGAATCCCCTTGTGGCTGGTGAAGCCGTGGGATCGCGCAAGCACCGCCTCGATCTGGCCGAGTGCGATCAGCACCTGTCCTACGGGGTGGGGAGAGTTGTCTCGGCAGAGAGCGAGGATCGCTTCCTCAAGCGTGCGGTAGGCACGCCGGACCGAGGCCGGCGCATTCTTGTCCCCGGCCGCGCGTCGAAGCCGCTCCACCCAGCCATCGATCCGGTGCAGCAGGTCCACGCGCGGGTTGCGCCGTACTTCCCAGCGATCGAGGGGGGTTGCGAAGTAGGCGAGTCCGTTCCGCACATGGAAACCGTAGCGGGTAAACCCGGTGATGCCCCGATCAACCGCGAGGCTGGCTACCGCCCGGGCGAAATCGACGCCTGTGTTCGCCGGGCGGCTGCCGACATGCGCTCGACCTTCTCCGAATAGGGCGCGAAGCTCCCGCAGACCCGCGGGCGTGCTCCAGAGCGGCAACCACAACTCATGGCGCGAGCGGGCCTCATCGGCATCGGAAGCGCTTGCGTATCCGCTGCCACTGGCGCGCACGGAGAAAGGATACGCGAGTGCTCCAGGCCGTGCGGCTTCGAGCCGGCGAGTGACACTGGCGGCGAAGAGGAGTGCACCTTCAAAGAGCAACACGTAATCCCACGGGTTGACGCATGCTGCGCCCTCAAATCCAGGTCCCGTGTTGGCGCTGCCCGTGTGGACGGGAGAGAACTGACCGATGGCGGTACCGCGAAGGCCGGGCACTGGCGTGCCAAACAGCGATCCGCGGAGCAGTGCTTGCGATGTCTCGGGCGGGGTCTCCAATAGCAGCTCCGCCAAACGCTGCATCTGGTTGTTCGTAAAGTCGAGCCTCCCGTCGTTGCCCCCGGTTCCGAGGAGAGGAGGGAAGCGCAGGCCATCTTCGGTAAGCACGAGCGCCGCGTCCAGCCAAGCGAGGCTCCTCTCATCAAGCTCGTCACGGAGGCGGGAGATGAGTTGTTCTTTTTCCTCCTTCCCCGGCTTTGTTTCAGCCCCGAGTGCGTTGAGCATAGTACGAGCGGTGGAAATCGCGATTCGATACGGTGCAAACCGCTCATCTGCAGTTCCACCGATCGCGGTGATACCGCTGCGGTTATCGCCCGGGAAGAACCCGCTCCCCCCGTTCCACGGTGCAATGATCGGCGTTGGGGCGTACTCCTCAAGGAAGAACCGCAGCAGCATCTCTTCGTCGAGAGTACTGCGGATGCAGAATCGTTCCCCTTCCCACCAGCCACGGGCGTTCACGTCTTTCTGCTCCGCGACTAGGCGGAGCACTCCAAGCGCCTTGAGGTACGCCGCGAGTGGCTCCGGTGTGCAGCCGGCAAGTTGCAACTCAGTCATGATGGACTACCTTCGCCTTGGATTCCGCCTCTGCCGCGCTGGCCCGCCAGTCAGCGACTCGCAGGAGGGATTCGAGATAGGCGAGCCGGAACGGCCCCCATTCCTCCAGCAGGGCCAGACTACGAGAGAGCCAACTCCGATGTCCTTCGCGTTCTCCAAGCTCAATCACAGAGAGGTCCAGTTCGAGTGCGGGTACTGCTAGGTCCTCCACTTCAAGGGGTCCAATCACGTCCCCCTCCCACACACCCAATGCGAAGCGTCGGTCTCCCTCCGGAACGGGCTCCGTCGGTCGCGACCGGATGGTGAGCCGGACCTTCCCATGGTGTGCGGCTATCAGATAGGCTTCCAAGTCCCCACCTCCGCTCTGCAAGAGCGCGAGAGCTGAGGCGAGTTCGTGCCGGAAATGACGGCGTGGATTTTTTCCTCGGCTGTGCGCGCTCTTGGCCCATGGACCGGAAACGCGCAGCGGATCGTCCTCAGGAATGTCGTGCAGGAGCATTTCCTGAAAGCAGGAGTGCGCCTTTCCGATATCATGCCAGCGCGCTGCGGTCTTGAGCGCATCGGAGGGAAGCCCATCTGCAAGTGCGGCAAGAATCTCCTGCGTAGTCGTCAACACATCCCGGGTATGTTCAGCGAGAGTGAGAAAGCGTCCGGAGCGTACGGTCAACTCGTCGCTTTCATCGGCGTCGAGTGCTGGGAGAGACCGGGCGATTGGCTTCACGAGGTGCTTTGGGTCTGCCGTCCACCCCAGCTCCTCATCATAGCCACCTGCCGAGCTCGGAAGGAGGAGCATCATCCCTGGAATCACGCGGTCCGCTCGCTCCCAGCGCCGCCTCAGTCCATCCCAGCGAAACGCAATGGTCCTCATCCTCTTGAGGAATTCGCGCGCCTCGCTGATCGGGGCGGAGCAGAGTTCATCCCGGTGCGGCTGCTGCAACTCCTCGCTCGGAACAGCGCCCTCCCAGGTCCGCCAGAAGAGTTGGATATCGGAATCCTGACTACCGCGGATGTAGCGCGAGACATCAAGATCACAACCGGTCAGATCTGGCTCGGTATCGAACAGGTCGAAAAGGTCGCGCCGGCGCAGGACAGGTCCTTCCGGAACGGCCTCCTCTGCGGGATGTGATGCCAATCGATCGGGACCGACACTTTCGCACCCGATGAGAAGTGAACGGGCGCGTGCTAGTGATTCCGGCTCGTAGGGCAGTGTATCGCGCTCCTCTTCCGGGAGATCGATCCAGTAGACGCGCCCTACTGGATGCTCACCGCGCCGATTGCAGCGCCCGAAGCGCTGGACCAGCGACGACCACGGCGCCAGTTCCGTGAAGAGCGTTGCCGCAGAGATGTCTACACCTGCCTCGATTGCCTGTGTTGCGACGAGGATCCCTTCCCATCCTCCTGTGAGTACCTCTTCCTGGATGCGCTGGCGATCGGCCGGCCGGAAGCGGGAATGGACCAGCGCCAGCGATACCGAGGATTCCTGCTTCCGGAGAGCGGCATACAACTCGCGCGCCCGCACCACCCGGTTCATCACCACCAAAGTAAGAGTGCCGCTACGGTGGGTTTGCAGCACCTCGGTTGCCAGATCTTTTGTATAGCGGCTGGAATTCCGATTGAATTCGGTTCCACTACGCTCGAGCCGCTTAATCGCTGAAAGCCGCTGGGCAAGCCGGGCATCGGCTCGATCTTCAGGACCTAACGCCAGCCGCGCGAGCTGGATATCACGGAAATCAATCGTAGCGAGGCGCCCGGCTTCGAGCGTCGCGCTCATCCAGAGGGAGCGTGCCGGACCGAACGCCCCGAACTGCTGTCGGAACGCGTGGAGTTGCGTGCTGGTTGAGAGCCCCACTCCCATGAGCTGCGTTTCGTCGAGGACCCAGAGGGTATCATTGTTGAGGAGTCCGAAGTGCACTGGCCATCGGAAGCGGCTCATCGCGTAACCGCGGTTCAGAGCGCGGGAGAGGAGATGGTCCTGCGTGCCCACCAGAATCGCATCCCGGTCCGGGTGCATCTCCCAGCTCTCATCCACCGCACCGCCAAGCAGACCGTGCAGTCCAACATCGCCGGTGAGTTCCAGGTGCTGAAGCCATCCGCGTATCGCCACCAACGTTTGATCCACCAGCGTCCGCATGGGGAGGCAGTAGACGAGCCTTCGGGGTGTTGCCGCGCGGATCGCAGGCGCAGCAAAGCGGCGCCGCCAAAGCCAGGCGAGCACGCAGGCCGCGGTTTTGCCGGCGCCCGTAGGTGCCTCAAGCAGATCAGGGAATTCTGATCCCGTAGCGAGCCGCTTCTGGTATGGGAAGGGGACCTCACCGGTGCAGCGCGCAAAAAATGGGGGGAAATCCATGGAGGTGCTCCTCAGGACTTTAGGATATTCGCACCTGTGCCAGCGGCAGCGGTTGTCCCACGCTGCCACACAGTTGCGGAAATCAGCTTCCGACCGCTCGGGGAGGAGACGGAGGAAACACGGAAACACTCCCCACCACCTCTCCTCCGGAGATTGATCTGCTGCATAGCAGCTTGCGTACACTCAAGTTTGGAGTATATATCCAGAATCCACCTGCACCTCCGTAGCCGCCTGGATCCGCCGCGCCAGCTCGCCCAGCACCTCGACGGCTGCAAGCTGCTCCCGGAGCGACAGCGAAGCCCACAGGCGAAGCTGCTCCCGCCGATGCTCCTTCCAGTTCGGCTCCGCACCGGTCCTCCGGTCCTCTGGAGAGGTCGCCATTTCCTCATCGTCTCCAGGCAGCCCTCCGTTGAACGCGAGCACCACCACTCCTCACTCCCCCGCCATCCGCAGCCGGCACGGCGCCGGGTCCACCGCCACCAGCAGCGGCCGCGTCAGGCTGGTGAGCGACACCACCGCCTGCCCCGGTGCCAGTGCGGGGACCATCTCCCACTGCGAGCGGTCCAGCCCCGGGATCACCCGCCTGAGCCGGTCCACCACGTTGGCGTCCCCGATCTTGTGGATGACGAAGTTGTTGACCAGCCCCAGCACCTCGTCCGGGAGGTGCTGCGGGAGCTGGGTGACGAAGACCAGCCCCAGCCAGCGCTTGCGCCCCCGCTTGGCGATGCGCGCCACCTGCTGGAAGAGGGTTCCCATCTGCGCGATGCGCTCGCGGGAGAGGAACTCGTGCGCCTCCTCGATCACCACCTCCACCGGCGTCGGGTGCTCTCCGCGGCGCTGCGCCTCCGCGACCGCGTCCTCCTGCGCCTGCTGGATGCCGCGCAGCACGCTGGCGATCACCAGGTTGTTGAGGCGCGGCGAGTCGGTGTCAGAGAGGTCGACCACCGAGACTCGGTCTGGCCGGATGAGCAAATTGCAGTCGAGCGGCTCGGCGGCGGGGTTGTCGAAGACGCGGAAACGGTGGATCGACCCGAGCCGGCTGCGCACGGCCTTCCACGAGGACGGGCTCTTGGCCACCTGCTTGGACGCCTGCCCCGCGTGCCCCTGCACGATCCCCCTCGCCTGCTCCGACCGGAGGAAGTCGTTGAACGGCTCGAATTCGTTCCCGGCTCCGCTGACGCAATGGATGACGGCATCCACGATGTCGATCACGAACGAGAGCGTCATCCCGGGGGAGCCGGTCTCGAGCTCGTCGTAGGCGAGGGCCTCCCGCTTCTCCTCGTCGTTGCTCGGATAGATCCCCAGGTCGCGCAGCACGTGGCGGCCGGCGTCGTAGGCGAGGTGAAAGCGCTCCGTCTGCGCCTCGTTGAGCTCCAGGATCTCCGCCACCGCGTGCGGCGAGAGGTCCTCGAAGCGCAGCGAGAACGCGCGCACCCGCCCACCCGGCGCCTCGCGGCTCGTCCCGTGGCCCACCAGGTGGTAGATACAGAGGTGCCGGGTGCCCTCGGGCTCCCGGCCGCGCCGCTCCAGCGCCGCCCGCATGGCGTCGTCGTCGGTGGGCAGGTCCATCTCCGTGTACTCCCCCTCCACGTCGAACAGCACCGTCGCCACGCCCGCTCCCTGGAACTGGTGGATCACGCCCGAGGTGGTGGTTGACTTGCCCGAGCCCGTGGTGCCGATGATGGCCAGGTGGCGGGGGAGCACCGACTTCCTGCCGGTGGGGATCGCCACCTCGATCTCCTCCTGCCCGACCACCGTTCCCAGCCGCACGGTGCCGGCCACCTGGAGCACCGCACGGGTCTCGTCGTCCTCCAGCACGAAGACCGGGCTGTTGGGCCGCGGCCGACGGCGTGGGGGGAGGAGCTGGCCGTCCGCCTCCTCGCCCAGTACCTGCACGTGGGCGCGGCCGTGGTAGCGTGGTAAGAAGATACGCCCCTGCACCGTGGTCGCCACGATGATCGGCGATTCCGTGCGCAGTCCGTCGGGCTCCGCGAACGGACCGGCCACCACGACGCCGAGGAAGGTGCGGTCCAGCGAGTTGTCGTCCTTCAGGCTCCGGATGCGGACGAGGGTCTGCAGCGGCAGCCGGTCCATGTTCTCCCGGGCCAGGAGCACCACGACCGAGTTGTCCTCGCTGGAGGCGGTGTCGAAGTGCGTCCAGCCCACCGCCCCCTCGGCGATGGGGAGCGGCACGTAGGCGCCTCCCTTCTCCGCGGCGACGCCGTCGAAGGCCGCGCGCGTGCGGTCGGAGATGCTCCGGGGCGTGAACTTCCCGTCCGTCTGGCCGTTCGCCTCCGGCTGTGGATCGAGCCGCTCGTCCATGGTTCCGCTCCTGGCCTGGGGTGCGCCGGTGCTTCCTGTTGGGATCTCCCCGCGGGAGCGCAGAGTTCGACGCGGCGGCTACTCCCGCGTCTCGCGCTCCCGGAGGTAGCTGAACGGACGGCCCCTCGCGGCGTAGGCGCTCTCCACCGTAGCCTGGAATCCACCCGCGCCGAAGGCACTCGCGCACACAGAGTCCGCGATGTCGATCAGCACGGGGAAGCCGCGGTGGGCCTGGAGCACGCTGTCCGCCATGGCGATCAGCGCCGCGTCCTCCGCATGGTCGACGTGGGCGTAGAAGACGTAGGGAGGTACGTCTTTAGAGGCGCGGTAAACGCCGATCACGATGCGGGGAGCGGCGTCGTGGTAGAACTTCCAGGCCCGCTCCCGGTCCTCACCGCGCAGGTGTCCCTTCTCGATGACGTCGTGCATCCGGGCCTCCATCGTGTCGATGATGGCGAACTCGCGCGGCAGGAGTGCGTCGCCGAGGGTGAGGAGCATCCGCTCGCGCGGCTCGCTCGGCACGAACACCCAGCGACGGTAGCCGAGCAGCAGCTCCCGGAGCACCCCGATGCTCTCCCGGAGCAGGTCCATGCTGCCGGAGCCGGTGATCAGTTCGTACGGTACCGGCTGTCCGTGTCCCATCCGCCAGGGCGCATGGGACCTCTCGAGCAGCGCCGCGCGCTCGGAGTAGGTCATCAGTCCCCGACTCAGCAGCTCGCTCATGGCGTCCGCCTGCCGGGTGCGCCCCAGGCCGGCGCGCCGCTCCCGCCGCCCGAGGACCTCCAGCATCCCTTCGATGGGATTCCGCCCCCGATCGCGGACATCGCGGTGGTAGATCCGCTGCACCCAGGAGCCCTGCTCGCCGGCGTAGGAGACCAGGGCGACGCCCACCTGTGCGACGGTGAGCGGGAGCGTGTCGTGGACGGCCACCGTGCCGTCGCACGCCTCCACGCCGCCGTTGAAGAGTGCCTTCTCGTGCACCATGCGGATGTCGGCTTCCGTGGCCTCGTAGACCCCCGCGCAGGGTGGCGCGGTACGCCCGCTGCCGATCACGGGGAAGACGGTTTCGCGGATTCGGTCGCGGAACTCGTCCTCCTGCGCCACCGCCTCGGCCACCTCGCGCTCGAGCCGCTCGTAGACCCCGGCCAGGTCAGGTCCCTGATGCCAGGTGTCGAGCGAGAGCACGCGCGTGATGTCCTCGCCGGTCGCCGCCCGGAACTGCGCGGCATCGATCTCCACCGGCGGTTCGAGCGCCCCCGGCACTTCCGCCGGAGGGTCGGTCCTGGGCGGATGGCTCTCCCGGAGCCGGGGCACGTCGTCCGGTCCCGACAGGGGCTCTCTCGGGGGGTCGGCGGGGCTCATGGCTGCTTCTCCCGCAGAAGGGACATTGCCTCCTCGAGGAACGACCCCGGGCGAGGGCGCCGGGCTTCGACGACCTCCTGGAAGACGTAGGGCGGTACGCCGAAGCGCGCGCCGAGCGCCCCGCACCGCGCGGCCCCATCGAGTCGCGCGACCTCCACCGAGCGCAGGGCGGCCTCAATCGCCTCGCACGGAGCCAGGAGCTCAAGCGCCAGCTCGTCCGCCTCGTCCTCGAAACGCAGAACGGTGCCGGCACCGGGGCCGTGCCGCGGCATCAGGTGCACGTGCGGCCCCAGGTGGAGCGCGGAGAGGGCGGCCGTGGCACGCTCCGCGAGCGTGGGCGGGCGGTGTCCGTCGAGCACGTCCACGATCCCCTCCCCGAGCGCAGCGATCAACACACCCCGTGGCAACAGGTAGTGGACGATCAGGTGCGCCACCTCGTGTGCGACCGTGAAGCGCCGCTCCTCCTCCGGATCGGTGCCGGGCACGAGGATGAGCGCGTACCCGCACCGTGCCACGATGCAGCCCATCAGGTCCCGGTGTCCCTGCGGCACGCTGACGGGGATGCCACGGCGCCGCAACCACTGCTGGATGGTGTGGGAGGCGAGGCGCGGCAGCGTGACGATGGCGACCGGCAGCGCCAGAGCCACGGCGCGCTCGATGTCTCGAGGAAACCCGGGAGGGGCTCCCGCCTCGGCCCAGAACCGCCGGGCTATTTCCTCAGTGCGTGGACTCACCTTCATCGCCCTTCGGCTCCCTTCTGCGCTCTCGGGCCGCGAGGAGCGCTCCCCGGTCCTGCGGCGCCTCACGGGCCATCGCATCGACCGCGTCCACCGTCCGGACGATGCGCGCCAGGGCTCCCGCGTCGAGGTCGAACCTCTCAGCGACTGCCCTGACGTCCGCCGCGAAGTGATCGGGGCGTGGCCGCAGGCAGAGCGCGAGCGGGGCGAAGTCCACGCTCCTGCCCAGCGCGGCCGCCACGGCCGGCCAGTCGAGACCCTCAAGGTCCAGGTAGCGCGACAGGACCCAGCCGAGATATGCGGGACGCTCGGCGGCACGCTCCGCCGCCCGCTGGAGCAGATCCACTCCCGGCTCTCTCATCGCCGGCTCCCCCCGCTGCGCTGGATCACCTTGTCGATCCGGTCCTTGGCACGCTTGACGATCCTGCGCTGCTCCTGCGTCGGCAGGTGCTCGACCCCTAGCACGCGGGCGAACACCTCGGTCCGGCGCTCGCCGACAAGGCGAAGGCGGAGCATTTCGCGGTCGGTTTCCGAGGAGAGCGTCTCCATCAGTCTCTGGACCTGCTGTTCACGTTCGGCCTCAACCTCCTCTCGTATCAATCTCCCCAGCGGAGACTCTTGTTCGACAGCGCCGACGGCTCCCTCCGCGGCGGCTCGAGCCTCGTAGCTCCTCCGACGCCTCTCGCCACGCAGCGCGTTCGCCACCTTTCGCCATGCGCGCGCGGCCAGGAATCGTCGGAGCTGGAGACCACTGGTGACCTCGGTCCGCTCCGGCCGTTCGCAGTAGTCGAGGACGACCTCGATCACACCGTCCTGGACCACCTGTTCATCCGTCTGTGGATAGCTCCGCTGTACCTCCTCGCAGAGGGGTTTGAGGAGACGCCTCGCGATCTCCTCGGGCACCGTCCTGTCTCCCTGTAGGAGCCGCCGGTGGAGGAGGAGCAGCTCATCGGTCGTGGAGCCTGGCATGTGTCAGCCACTTCCCTCCGTGGCGCCGCTGCGGAGAGGTTTGTGGAGCACGAGCACGTGCTCGTGAGTCATCGGTCCATCGAATCCGAAGGGACCCACCGGGAAGCGGCGACGCAGCTTCTCGATCTGCCGTGCCTTCCGCTCCAGTATGACGAACCCCAGGCGCCGCGCGAGGCCGACCAGCGCCTGATGCGACCGCAGGACGTGCCCTCCGAGGGTGTTGTCGCCGATCACGACGACGGCGTGACCGCCGGGTCTCAGCACACGCTTCATCTGTGCGAGTGCGCTCTCGAGGTCCGCGAAGAATCCCACGATGCGGCGGCCGCGACTCCCCTCACGCAGCGCCTCGGGGATGAGCCGCTTCACTTCCGGGTGCACGCCCAGCCACTCCGACGCCGCGAGCCCGGCGTTCTGGTGCAGGCCGATGTAGCTTCTGCGGCTCGCCAGTTCGGCGGGCGCGTGGCCGTTCATCCAGCAGACCGCCATGCGATGCGCGCGGGGGTAGTCGACCGCGTCGAAGTACGGAGGTGAAGTGACGATCAGGTTCTGGCTCTCGGCGGGGACCTGGTCGGAGGGGTGCCGCGCGTCGTGTGGACAGAGCACCCGCCACCGCTCCGGAAGAGTGCGCTCCCCACCCGTCCGGCGGTACACCTGGTGGAGGGCGCTCAGGCAATCGATCGTCCGGTCCAGGCGCGACAGGTAGGTCGCGAGGACCCGTTGCGACGTGAAGCGCTGGACGCGCCGGTGCGGCCGTGTATGGTCAATGTCCATCGCGTAGCTGAGCGTGTTCGGCCACTTCGCGATGATCGAGGCGGACAGGCTGACCAGGGCGACGCGCTCGAGGTGGGGATCGCCGCACCGGTGCGCCGCGGCGGCGATCGCCGCCAGGAACGCGGTGAGCTGCGGCGGGAACCAGTAGTTCAGCTCGGAGAAGCGGGGCAGCTCGAGTTCCAGGGCCCCGACCTTCCAGGTCCTCCCGGGAATCCGTCGCCCCGTGGGGGGCCACCGGGCCCGGATGTGCTCGAATGTCCGGGCCAGCTCCGCAGCGAAAGCTCCACGCCAGGCCCCGTACCTCTCGGGAGAGGCCGGAGAGCACTTCACCTCGGACAGCATCCCGGCGAGCACGTCGATGTCGCTGCCGACCACCACCCGCTGGTGTGCAAGCCCTGCCACCAGGGAGGTGCCACTGCCGCAGAACGGATCGTATATGGAATCGCCCGGGGCCGTGAACTGCCGGATCGCGGATTCGACGATTTCCGAAGGGAAGCGGGCGCAGTAGCTATGGAAGCGGTGCAGAGGCTCGAGCGGGAGCACGTCGGTAGGATTGCTCATTCGCGGCGCAGCCCACGTTCGTTCGGGAACCATGCTGTCGCCAGGTTCGGCAAAGTACGGGCCACTTTTTTGGCGAAGCCCGGGCCGCAGGATCTCCGCCACGGTTCTGTCGGGCTTCCGGGGTTGTAAGGAGCTGCGAAGTCCTCTATATTAACAGGCTTTGCATCCGCGGCTCTTCCGCGTTTTCTGGAACCAGAATGTTCGACCAGCTCAGCGAAAAACTGGAAGGCGTCCTCTCCGGCCTGCGCCAGCGGGGGGTGCTCACCGAGCCCATGATCCGCGAGGGGCTGCGGGAGATCCGGCGCGTCCTGCTCGAAGCCGACGTCAACTACCAGATCACGCGCGACTTCATGAAGCGCGTGGAGGAGAAGGCGGTCGGGGAGCGGGTGCTGAAGTCGGTGTCGCCGGGGCAGCAGCTGGTCAAGGTAGTGCACGAGGAGCTGACGGCGATGCTGGGCGAGAAGCGCTCGGTCATCACCATCGCCCCCACCCCCCCGACCATCATCATGATGGTGGGGCTGCAGGGCTCCGGTAAGACCACCACCGCCGGGAAGCTAGCGCGCAAGATGAAGCGCGAGATGCGGCAGACCCGCATGGTGGCGTGCGACGTGTACCGGCCCGCGGCGGTGGAGCAGCTCCAGACGCTGGGCGAGCAGGTGGGCGTCCCCGTCTATGCGGAGTCCGGCTCGCGCGACGTCCTGGGGATCGCCCGGCGTGCCCTGGAGACCGCAGTCCGCGAGCGCGACCGCGTGCTGATCGTCGACACCGCGGGACGCCTGCAGATCGACGAGGAGATGATGGACGAGCTGCGGCGCCTCATGGAGGTGCTGAAGCCGCACGAGATCCTCTTCGTCGCCGACGGGATGACCGGCCAGGAGGCGGTGCGGATCGCGCAGGGCTTCGACGAGGCGCTCGACGTGACCGGCGTGGTGCTGACCAAGATGGACGGCGACGCCCGCGGCGGCGCGGCGCTCTCCATCTTCGGGGTCACCGGGAAGCCCATCAAGTTCCTCGGCGTCGGCGAAAAGCTGGACGGGCTGGAGGACTTCCACCCCGAGCGGATGGCTGGCCGCATCCTCCAGATGGGGGACGTGGTCTCGCTGGTGGAGAAGGCCCAGTCGGCCTTCGACGCCGAGCAGGCCGCCAAGCTCGAGCGCAAGATGATGGGGAGCGGGCGCTTCGACCTGGACGACTTCCTGGTCGCCATGCGCCAGATCCAGAGCCTGGGTCCGCTGGAGAACCTCCTCAAGCTCCTGCCGGGCGTGAACGGCAAGATGCTGAAGAACGTCAAGATGGACCCCAAGCGGATGAAGCACGTCGAGGCGATCATCCTGTCCATGACGCCCGAGGAGCGGAGGCGGCCGGAGATGCTGAACGGCTCCCGCCGCGCGCGGATCGCCCGCGGCTCGGGGCGCCCGGTGGCCGAGATCAACCGGCTCCTGACGCAGTTCAAGGACATGCAGAAGCTGATGAAGCAGATGAAGGCCCTCCAGGGGATGATGCCCCGGGGAGGGATGCCGAGGATGCCGTTCGGCGGCGGGATGCCGTTCGGGCGGTAGTCGATCGTCCGCATTCGTAGCGACTGGCCACGGAGCCGGCCGATGCTGGACGTCACCCGTTCAACACACCAGAGGGAAGATGGCACTCAAGATTCGTCTCCGCCGGATGGGCCGGAAGAAGGCCCCGCACTACCGGATCGTCGTCGCCGAGAGCACCATGCCGCGCGACGGCCGCTTCGTCGCCACCGTCGGGCACTACAACCCGACCACCAACCCCGCCACGCTGGTGGTTGACCGGGACAAGGCGCTCACCTGGCTCGGCAAGGGCGCGATCCCGACCGAGACGGTCCGCTCGCTCTTCAAGAAGGCCGGCGTCTACAAGGAGCCCACGGCCGCGGAGGGCGTGGTGGCGGCGGTGACCGGCGCGGCCACGGCCGCGGCCTCCGCTGCGAAGGGCGCGGCGGCCCGGGTGGCCGAGGCGGCCCGTGGCGCGGCGGAGGCGGTGGCGGACACGGCCGCCGGAGCGGTCGAGGTGGTCCGCGACGCGGCGGAGTCGGTGGTGGACCGCGTGACCGGCGGCGACGAGGGCGAGACGGCCGCGGCCGACGCCCCGGCGGCGGAGGGTGCCACCGCCGACGAGGAGCTGATCGGCAAGCGCAAGTAGCGCTCGGACGATGGCCGGGAGCGAGCCCGAGTACCTCGTCGTCGGGACGGTTCAGAAGCCGCACGGGATCCGCGGCGAGCTGTTCGTGCAGGTGGAGACGGACCACCCCGACGCGGCGTTCGCGTCGGGGCGCGTCCTCCACCTGGCGGACGCGGCTGGTGCGCCCAGCGGCCGGACGCTGACGGTGGAGCGGGCGCGGGCCTTCAAGGGCGGGCTCCTCCTCAGGGCGGTGGGGCTCTCCTCGCGCACCCCAGAGGTGGAGGCGCTGAGGGGGGTCTCGCTCCTGATCCCCCGCTCCGAGGCCGCTCCGCTGGACGAGGGGGAGGTGTTCTATCACCAGCTCCTCGGGATGCGGGTGGTGGCGGGCGGGGAGGAGGTCGGGATGGTGCGTGATGTGTACGAGGCGCCGTCCGGGCACCTCCTGGCGGTGCTGCGGCCGGGGAGGGCGGAGCTGATGCTCCCCTTCGTCGGCGAGATCATCCGCCGCCTGGACGTGGAGGAGCGGGTGCTGGAGATCGACCCGCCCACCGGGCTCCTGGAGCTGTGACGCGGGTAAACGTCGTCACCCTGTTCCCGGACTTCTTCCGGGGGCCGCTGGGGCTCAGCATCCCGGGGCGGGCGGCGGCGGCGGGGCTGGTGACGTACAACCTGGTGAACCTGCGGGACTTCACCCACGACCGCCACCAGACCACGGACGACTATCCGTTCGGGGGCGGGGCGGGGATGGTGATGAAGCCCGCGCCCTTCTTCGAGGCGGTGGAGTCGCTCGCCGCGCCGGGGAAGGACCGGCCGGAGGGTCCGATCCTCCTGATGTCGGCGCGGGGGAAGCGGTTCACGCACGAGGACGCGGTCCGCCTCTCGCTTGCGCCGGAGCTGACGCTCCTGTGCGGGCACTACAAGGACGTGGACCAGCGGGTCCCGGAGGGGCTGGGGGCGGAGGAGGTCTCCCTGGGGGACTTCGTCCTCTCCGGCGGGGAGTTCGCCGCGCTGGCGATCATCGACGCGGTGGTGCGCCTCCTCCCGGGCGCCATGTCGGACCACGAATCGGCGTCCACCGATTCGTTCTACGAGGGGCTGCTCAGTCCGCCTTCGTACACCCGTCCCGCGGAGTATCGCGGGATGAAGGTCCCCGAGGTGCTGCTCTCGGGGGACCACGCCAGGATCGCTGCCTGGCGGCGCGAGCAGGCCGAGCGCCTGACGCGAGAGCGGCGCCCCGACCTGTGGGAGCGCCTGGAACACAGTTGACGTTGGGCGGCGCGCCGCGCCCGTGGGGCGTGGCCGGCTCAACCTCTCCACTTCAAACGACCGAGGGCACTGCAATGCACCCGTTCATCGAGACCCAGAAGGAGTACCTGCGGAGCGACATCCCGAACTTCCGCCCGGGAGACACGGTCCGCGTCAACGTGCGCGTCCGCGAGGGCGACAAGGAGCGCATCCAGGCGTTCGAGGGCGTGTGCATCGGCCGCAAGGGCGGCGGCGTCTCCGAGACCTTCAAGGTCCGCAAGATCTCCAACGGCGTCGGCGTGGAGCGCACCTTCCCGCTCCACTCCCCGATGCTGGCCTCGATCGAGCTGGTGCGTCAGGGCCGCGTCCGCCGGGCGAAGCTGTACTACCTGCGCGCGCTGCGCGGGAAGGCGGCCAGGATCAAGGAGCTCAAGACGCGATAGCCGGTAAGCGGCTCGATAAATCGCGCAGCTCTGCGTTACCCTCCGGGCGGCTCCCTGCGACGTACATGAAGTACGTCTCGGTCGCCGTCCTCGGGTGCCTTGATCTGCACGATTTCTCTTCGCCGTACCATCTCGCCGAGGGTTGAGCGACAACGACCGGATGTCGAAGAGGGCTTCGGCTGGCGACTCCGAACGGCTCCGGGACCCGCTCTCCATTGAGCGCGGGTTCTGGAGCCGCGGCGTTTCCGTGCTGGCCGGGGTGGACGAGGCCGGGCGGGGTCCGCTGGCGGGGCCGGTGGTGGCGGCGGCGGTGATCCTCCCGGCGGAGAGGTGCGTCGCCGGGGCGGACGACAGCAAGCGGCTCGCCCCGGCACGCCAGGAAGAGCTGGTGGAGGCGATCTGCTCCGCGTGCGTGGCGTTCGGGATCGGGGCGGCCTCGGCGCGGGAGATCGACGGGCTCAACATCCGCCGGGCCACGGCTCTCGCCATGCTGCGCGCCGTGGCCCACCTCCCCGTCCGGCCCGACCACCTCCTTGTGGACGGGCTCCCGGTACCCGAGCTTGGTGAGGGCACGCACACCGCCGTGGTGGAAGGGGACCGGCGGGTGCACTGCATCTCCTGCGCGTCCATCCTCGCCAAGGTGGTGCGCGACCGGCTCATGGTCCGGCTGGCGCACCGGTATCCGCAGTACGGGTGGGAGCGCAACAAGGGATACGCCACGGCGGAGCACCTGGAGGCGCTGGCCCGCTTCGGCCCCACGCCGCACCACCGCCGCACGTTCGCGCCGGTCCAGCTCACCTTCGACGCTCTCTGAGGAGATGCGCGGTGAGCACCTGCAACATACGATGGAAGTGCTCGCGTGGAGCTCGACCGACAGGCGAGTGACCCTGAACCCGACGAGAGGCCGTAATGGGAGTCGCCGAGGTAACCATTCCGCTTCCGCCCAACGTCTCGGGCGACGAGGTGCGCACGCTGGCTGCCGTCAAGCTCTTCGAGGTGGGGAGGGTCTCGCTCGGCCAGGCTGCGGCCCTGGCGGGCCACTCCGTCCGCGCTTTCGTGGACGTGCTCGCTCGCTACGACGTGCCGGTGATCAACTATCCGGCGGATGACCTGGAGGAGGAGATCGGCTCCTGAGCGTCGTCGTCACCGACACGAGCTGCCTGATCGGACTGGAGCGCATCGGACATCTGGAGCTGCTTCCACGGATGTTCGGTCCGGTGCTTGCGCCCCCTGCAGTCGTCCAGGAGTTCGGCCACGCGCCGGAGTGGCTTTCGACCACATCCGTAAGCAGCTCCGCCCTCGTCGCAGCACTGGGACTGGTGCTGGGTCCGGGCGAAGCCGAGGCAATCGCCCTTGCGGCTGAACGACAGTGTCGTGTCATCCTGGACGACCACCAGGCTCGCTCCGCAGCGGCCAGGCTCGGTCTGGAGGTGATAGGCACGGTCGGCATCCTGCTACGGGCGAAGCGCGCCGGATTGGTGCCTGAAGTCGGTCCGCTGCTCGATGCACTCGACGGAGTTGGGTTCCGAGTGGATCCGGGTCTGCGGCGCAGGGCGCTGGAGCTGGCGAACGAGACCTGACGGGAGACCCGGATCTCCGGCCCGGGTGACTGCCCCACGCCGCACCACCGCCGCACGTTCGCACCGGTCCAGCTCACCTTCGACGCTCTCTGACGCCATGCACACGGAACACCTCCAGAACGTCCGCCCCTCCTGGGTCGCCTTCGGGTGGTTCGCGGCCGCGGCGGTCACCGGGCTGGCCCTGGTGGCGCTCTCCGCCCTGGGGATCCTCCACCCCACGGCCGATTCGGGGGGCGTGTGGGTGCTCCTCGCCGTCCTGGTGGGCTTCTTCTCCGGGGGGTGGCTGGTAGGGTGGCGCACCGGCGAGGCGCCGGTGCTCCACGGGGTGGGGATCGGCCTCTTCTCGCTGGTGGTCTGGTTCGCGTCGAACCTGCTCGCCAGCGCGCTGGGCTTCGCGGAGTGGACCGGGCTCAACGCCACGCTCACCGCAGGGGTGCTCCTCCT
>DATAAL010000655.1:0-15486 GCA_036260145.1 Longimicrobiaceae bacterium
CCCACCTGCGCAGGTCCGGCGCGTGCTCCGGCTGCGCGCCCACCGTGGGGAAGCGGACGAGCTCCTTCAGCTCCTCCACGAAGCGCGCGCGGCCGGCGCGGGCGTAGGCCAGGGCGGCGGAGAGGCTCATCGTCCGTCAGGCACCCGGAACCTGTCCGGGCGCGATCTCGTAGGGCGACTGGGACGCCGCAATGGTGAAGTTCTGCAGGAACGACGGCGGATTCAGGTGCGACACCGAGATCCCCTTGTCGGCGACCCAGATCGGATCCCGGGACTTCTTGTTCAGCAGCCGGCCCTCGCCCTTTCCACCGGCCCTCTTCCTGGCCTCCTCGTCCTGCCTGTCGAGCCAGCGGATCAGCACCTGCTCCACGTCCGCGCGAAGCCACGCCGGAAAACGTGTTCTGTCGATGTTGTCCGCGCCGGCCGTGGGCCGGTGGTACGGGACCAGCTCCCAGGGCTCCTTCTTGGATCCAAACTTCTTGACCATCAGATCCGGATCGGCCGTGAGCGTCCCCAGATAGATCTGGAAGTTCTCGAGCGGCACACCGAACACCTGGAGAAGATTGAACCGGTCCCCCCACTCCTTGTCGAAATTCCCGCTCTCCCCCACGTACAGCTTTCCGTCCGGACGCACCACCACGTACACGCCGCTGAACCCGCTCTTCTTCCCGACCAGGTCGGCAAGCCGCTTCGCGGGCTGCCACTGGATCGTCACCCGGGCCCCCCGGATTCGATACCTCTGCCGGGCCTTGCCGCCCCCAACGCTCTTCCGCTCCATGGGGTCGCGGGGACCCACCAGCTCCTCCTCCCCTTCGATGGGCTTGACCAGGAGGATCTCCGCCTCGCGGGCGGCGCGGGGGCGCGCCAGGATCCGGTACCCCGGCGCCCGGAACACCGAGAGCCGCTGACCGGAGCGGCGGGAGCGCAGCGTCCCCTCCTTCCGGGCGCGCCGCGCCACCCGGGCCAGGGAACTCACCAGGGCGGGCGCGGGGTCGGCGGGGAGGTCGCCGCCGGCGAGGTCGCGGAGCTGGTCCGGCTGGAGGCGCGCCATGATGGTGTGCACCCCGGCATGCGGGAGGCGGAGCCGGTACCCGTCGCGGGTGGTCCCCGGCGCGCCCGTGCCCGGGTCGTCCTCCCGGGGGGAAGCGTTCAGCGGGAACGCCTCCATCTCCATCTCGCCCGAAGAGGCGCCCAGGGGGAACGCCTCCATCTCCTCGGCGGGACGCATCGCGACGATCTCCCGGCTCATCCCGCCCCGGGGCCGCGCGACGATGCGCCAGCTGCGGGCGCCGATCCGCGCCCCGTAGAGGGGGAACCGCTCCCCGGTGCGCCGCACGCGGAGCGTGCCGATCCGGCGCGCCCCGGAGACCAGCCGCCCCAGCCGGTCCAGCCGGTCCCGCAGCGGGGCACGGGGCCAGGGGCGCGGGCGGCGCGGAGGCCACGGGCGCGGCTCTGGCAGGGGCGGGCGGCGGTACCTCCGCCGCCACCCCACCCAGAGCGGGATCGAGAGCGTGAGCAGGTCGCCGTCCAGGGTGGACCAGGTGGGCGGCCCGTCCGCGTCGTCACGGTCGTCGTCGTACGGGTCGGGCTCGCCGTACCCGTTGTCCGGCTCGTCGTAGCCGGGGTCGGTGGCGTAGGGGAGGCCGTGGCGCACCCCGTACCGGTCGAAGCGGGAGGCCGGACCGGTCAGACGCCTGCCCGGCACCTCGCCCATGGATCCCTGTTGCATCGGCGGCTCCTGGTTGCAGTCGGCCGGGTGGCGCGCGCCAGCGCCTCCACCGCGCGGTCGATCTCGTGGTCGTTGTGAGTGGCGGTCACGATGAGGCTGAGGAGCGGTCCCCTCCCTCCATGCGCCGCGTGCAGCACGGTCCGGATCCCCATCGCCGCCAGCCGCAGGTGCAGCGCGGCGGCGTCCAGGCCGGGGACGGGGCGCAGCGTCTGCACGGGGAAGAGCCCACCCGCGGCCGGGAGTTCCGCCTCCGCCAGCCCCCGTCGCAGGCGCCGGACGCGCGCGGCGAGGACCGCCCTGAGCTCCTCCCCCCGTACCCGGTTGATCTCCAGCGCCCTCCGCGCCGCCCGCACCGCGGCCACCGAGGGTGGGGAGGAGTGCACCCGGGTGGCGCTCTCCTCCTCGAAGCGGCGGACCCGGGCGGCCGAGCCGGAGAGCGCGGCCAGCGGCGCCCCGAACGCCTTGGCGAGCGAGCACCCCACCAGCACCCCCTCCCCCCCGACCCCGCAGCGCCGGAGCGATCCCCCGCCCCCCCGTCCGTACGGCGCTCCCGGACCCGGGGACGCCCCGAAGATCCCCAGCGCCTGCGTGTCGTCCACCACCAGCGTCCCCCCGTGGCGGCGCACCGCCTCCCGGTATTCGCCGAGCGGCGCCGGCCGTCCGCACCCGGGGCAGAACCCGTCCGTCACCACCAGCGGCTCCCCCCGCCTCCCGCCGCTGCGCCGCAGCGAGCGCCGCAGCGCGTCGGGGTCGTGGTGGGGGAAGGTGCGGACCTCCACCCCCCGTCCCCGCGCCCGCTCCGCGCCCCAGCGCGCCACCGGGTAGACCCCCGCATCCATCCAGATCCCGGAGGCCCCGGGAGCCAGGATCCCGAACAGGTCCCAGAACAGGTGCAGGGTGGAGGGGAGGAGGGTGGCCGCCTCGCACCCCTGAAGGGCGGCCAGCCGGGCGGCCACCTCCCCGGCCCCGGGGGGAGGGCGGAGCCCCGCCGGGACCCCGAGCGTCAGCTCCTCCCAGGGACCCAGCTCCCGCGAGGGGTGCCGGAGCCCCAGGTACAGGGCGGAGGTGAAGTCCGTCCCCCCTCCGCCCAGGCTCCTCCCGCCCAACGCGTCAGACCCCGAAGAGGACGATCGTGCTCCCCTTGCGGATCCACCGCCCGGACTGCCCTCCCGCGGCACCCCCCGGGGTGCCTCCGGGTTTGGCGGTGGCGATGGTGCGGATCAGCTCCGGCGCGTGCTGCTTGGCCGCGGTGATCGCGGCCTGCTTGGCCGCCGCCACCGGGGAGGCTGCCGCGGCCGGCGCCTGGGCGGCGTTCTGCGCGGCGGCCGCCGCCACCCGCACCAGGCTCCGCGCCGTCTCGAACTCCTGCTCCTCGCTCATCCCCTCCAGCTCCCACCCGAGCTGCGACCGGGCCCAGTCCCCGGCCTGGTTCCCGAACTGCTGGCCGCGCGCGCCGCCGATCGCCCCGCCGATCGCCCCGCCGACCACGGGGAGTGCCTTCCCGGCGGCGTCCTTGAGGATCCCCCCCAGCGCCTTCCCGGTGGACGAGTTGGCGAAGGCGCGCACCCCGGAGGCCGCCTTCTTGATCAGCTTCCCGAAGAACTGCTCCAGCTCCTGCTCGTCGGTCACCTCCAGCAGCTCCGCCGCCAGCTGCATCTCGTCCGCCTCGCCCAGCACCCCGTACTCGGGCGCCCACTCGCCCATGTACTCGAACTCGTCGGACTCCAGGGCGTCGATCCCCGCCTCGAACTCGTTGAGCGTGCGATCCAGGTCGTGCATGATGTCCTCGCAGGTATGTGGTGTTCGGTCTCGTGCGCCGCCTCACCGCGTCAGCCGCTTCGCCCGGCGCTCGGCCAGGAGCCGGTTGCGCAGGTGGACGGAGGGCTGCAGATAGCGGATGTCGGCGCTCCGCCGCACCTCCACCGCGTCGTCGGTCAGGTTCACGCCGGTGGCGGCGTGGTAGGCGTGGATGTATCCCTGGATCTCCTCCTTCCAGAAGCGGAGCCAGGCCTTGGCGTGGTCCTGGTCGCTGACCGCGCTCCAGTTCCCGTAGCGGATGGAGAGGAGGATACGCTCCCCGAAGCGCGCCAGGTCGCGGAAGTGGATCACGCTGGTCTCCGTCCACCCCTGCAGCTTCTTCATGGAGTCCACCGGCCCCATCCAGCGCTCCGGGTACGCCACCATGTAGCGCCCGCGGAGGAACTCCCGCATCTCGGGGCGCGCCAGGAGCCACTGCTGGAGAAGCATCTCCACCCGCGCTGTCCAGGGGAGGTCGCGGAACTGGTTGTGCGCCCCCTCCGAGAGGACCAGGTGCACCTCCTTGAGGGAGTTGAGCACCGGGAAGGCGTCGGCGATCACCGTGGTGTCGTTGTCCTCCCGGTAGAACTCGGCGGCCTGCCGGAGCAGGTTGTGGAACGCTTCCAGGAAGCGGGAGCGCGGGTCGGCGGGACGGAGCCGGGGCACCGCCCGCCCGTACAGGGTGAGCCCGTAGTGGTGGTTGTACTCGTACGCCCGGCGCACCACGCTCAGCCGGTTGGGCTCGTCCTGCAGGTACCCCCAGATGAAGCCGTTCAGCGGCCGGAGCGGGTCCAGCTCGAACTCCGCCAGGGGGTCCGGCCCGCGCCCGGGGCGCCGCACGTTCTGGAAGCGGCGGGTGATGGTGCTGATGGTCTGCGTCAGCATCCCCTCCTCCATCCAGTACGACCAGATCAGCTCCAGGAGGCAGGGGCTGTCCAGGAAGGTCCCGCTCGCCAGGCAGAACGGGGAGCGGACGTTGACCTGCCCACGCGGGAAGGCGGCCTGGATGATGGTCTCCAGGTAGTTGTTCCGGGCGTTGCCCAGGAACACGGCCAGGTTGCTGCGCGCCTCATCGTAGGTCAGGTCGTCTCCCGACCGGCCGAAGCGGTCGAACTCCGGCCCTACTACCGCCTTGGGATCCCGCGCCCCGGTCACCGGGTCGGCGATGGCCTGGAGCCCGGCCCCGCCCCCGGCCGGCGGACAGGCGCCGCACTCCAGTAGGAGGAAGGTCTCGGTGGCCGTCTTCAGCAGCTCGTAGGCGTCCACGCCCGGGAGGTGGCAGAGCCGCTGCAGGCGGTTCATCTGGGTGCGCAGGTCCGCCTCCATGGGATCCGCCGATGCCGGGGCAGCGCTGCTGGCCCCCACGCACAGGATGCGGGTCATGAAGGCGTCGTAGCTGGCGAAGGAGATCGCCTCGGTGTGGATGGCGATCGCCGTCCAGAGCGCGCCCATCTCCGTGTTCTCCAGCTCCGCGCGCCGCAGGGTGACGCTGCGGTCCCCGCTGGCGAGCCCGGGCAGGCGAGGAAGGACGTCCAGCTTCTCCACCACGCGCTCGGTGGCGCCCGCCAGCCGCTCGGCCGACGTGGTCAGCATCCCGGCCGACCGGGCCAGCTCGCCCACGATCCGCTCGGTGCCGACGCCGATCTCGGTAGCGATGGTGCCGGTGTTGACCGCCACCTGGTCGGTGGCGTCCACCAGGTGCTTGCGGCTGTCCTCGAACGTGCCGGTGGGCCCCTCCACGGCCTCCACCGTCCGCGTCTCGGCGAGCGTCCGTGGCGGCTCCGTCGGATTGCGGGGGCCTCCGCCCCCCTTCTTGGGTGTAGCCATTCTCTCCTCCTCTGCGGGAAGTCGATCACCCCGTGGGTGCAAGCGCCGCGCGGGCGCGCGGGCGCCGCGCGGCGAACTCGGAAGTGTCCAGGGCGCTGCGGAGCGCCCAGTAGGTAAGCAGGTCGGCCAGGAGGCGGCTCTCCTCCTCCGGCGAGAGCGCCCTGTCCATGCGCGCCTGACCCAGGATGGCGAACACCAGCGAGGGCGCCCCTGAGCGCATCCGCTCGAAGGAGCCCCGCCAGGCGCGGAACAGCGCCCGGAGCCGCTCCGGGGCGCGCTCCTCCGTCCGCATGGCTTCTCCCAGCGAGTCGCCGCGCAGCGCCGGCGGACGGAAGCCCACCAGGAAGCGGACGAAGGCCGGCATGGTCTCCTCCAGGAGGGCGATCAGATGCCGCTGCCCCGCAGGGAGGTCCTCGTGCAACGGGTAGAACGACTCCCACACCCGCGACAGGCGCGCCCACTGCGGGTCCGGGTAGAGCGCCGCCCCCATCGCGCAGCTCAGCCGCACGCGGATCCAGGGGATCGGGTGCGGGTCGGCCAGGTTCCCCCGGAAGACGAAGGCGCGGGGGAGGGAGACCACTCCCAGCAGCCCAGAGGTGGACGACACCCCCACCCGGCCGACGGACCAGAAGTCGGCCACGATCTCGGAGATCCATCGCTCCCACATCCGCCACGCCGGCTCGTGGCGCCCAGCCTGCACTGCGATCTGCTGCAGGGGGATGCGCAGGGCGTTCACCAGGTCGAGGAGCGCCGCCCCCTGGTGCCCCACCTCGTGCACCAGCGAGGAGGCGATCCCGCTCCCCACCATCCGCTCGCGGGGGACGCGCACGATGGCCACGGGGCTCTCCCCCCCGCCCGGGAGGCGCGTCCGGGCGCGGCGGATGGCAGCGCCGTGGCCCCGGTCCAGGTAGCACATCACCGGGGGGAGCTCGAAGTAGTTCCCGGGAAGCTCCAGCGCGTCCTCCGCCACGATGTCCAGCCCCCCCAGCCCCACCCCCGTCTCGTGCTCGCTCCGCTGGGTGAGCACGTCCGCGAACACGTCGAAGTGCGACAGGACGACGTTGAAGCGGAGCCGCAGGAAGGTGAAGCGGCGCTGGGCCTCCTCCGGGGTGGCATCCCGGCCGGGGCCGCGGATCCAGGCGATGAAGCGCTGCACCCGGCGGCGCAGCTCCCCGCGTCCCTCCGCCAGGTATCGCTCGATCGCCGTCTGGGCCGCGGTGGAGGCGGCGGCCGCCGGGACCATGGGCTCGTGCAGCGCGAACGGCTTCACGCGGGCCAGCCGCGTGAGGAGCGCCCGCGCCTCCTGTTCGAGCAGCCGGTGGGCGAAGGACTCGGCGGCCATCGGCTCAGACCCCGAAGAGAACGATGGTGCTCCCCTTGCGGATCCAGCGCCCGCTCTGCCCCGTCCCGCCCCGGGTCCCACCGCCGACGCCGTTCGCGGCGCTGGAGACGGCACCGCCGAAGCTCCCTCCTCCGAGGCTCCCCCCGCCCACGCCCCCACCCCCCCCGACGGACGAGCCCGCCCGGCTCCGCGAGCGCCGGCCGCAGGTGCACCGCCCCTGCCCCGCGGCCACCGCGCCGCCGAGCAGTCCGGGCGCGTGCTGCTGCGCCGCCGCCAGCACGGCGTCCTTGGCCACCGTCACCGGCGGGACGCCCGCTGGAGCCTGGGCGGCGTTCTGGGTGGCCGAGCCGGCCAGCCGGACGATGCGCCGCGCCACCTCGAACTCCTGGTCCTGCGGGCTCATCCCCTCCAGCTCCAGCCCGAACATCTGCCCCGCTGCCGAAGCCAGCTTCCCGCCGATCGCCCCGCCCACGCCGGGGGCCACCAGGTTCCCGAGCGCGGCGCCGGCCATGGGGAGCGCCGTCTTGGCGACGTTCTTGAGCACGCCGCCCAGCGCCTGCCCCACGGGCGACTTGATGAAGCCCCCCACCGCCTTCCCGGCGGCCTTCACCAGCTTGCCGAGGAACTGCTCCAGCTCCTGCTCGTCGGTGACCTCCAGCAGCTCCGCCGCCAGCTCCATCTCCTCCACCTCGTCGAAGACCGCTTCGGTGTCGGTCTCGGGAGTCCACTCCGATTCGTTGAGGAACTCGAACTCGTCGCTCGACTCGTATTCGCCGAGCACTCGATCCAGCTCGTGCATGGGATCCTCCAGGGGTAGGGGACAAGGGAAACCATCGCCTGCCGGGAGGTGCACGGGGCAGGGTCGATACCACGCTAAGTGGTTGATTTTTATGGAGGGGGAGCGAAGGGTGCTTCGGAGGGGCGAAGAAAGGTGCCCGCGGGGGCGAAGCGGGCTTCGGGGGGTCAGTCCGGGTGGACGCCGTCCCGGTGCACCGCGAACACCAGGTGCTCCAGCTCCGCGTGCAGGGTGCGGACGGAGAGACCCGTCCGCCGGGCGAGCTCGCCCACCTTCCAGTGCTGCATCGTGCCGGTTCCTTTCGTCCTGGGAGTCTTCGTGGCCACGGGAGAACGCTAATAGGTCGGGGTGAGGGGGAGCCTCAGCCCGCGCGCGCCCTCCGGCGCCGCCGCAGGAGGTAGACGTACACCGAGCCGTTGATCAGGAGCACCAGGACGCCGAGGGCGATCTGGATTTCCCGGGTGAGCCCCGAGGGGTAGAGCGCCGCGGTGACGTAGTGCTCGATGAAGCCGCCCTCGTACCCGGCCTCGCCGCCGCGCCGGCGCAGCGCCACCTCCAGCGGGGTGAGCGGGCAGATGAACCCCGCGAACTCGATCAGCGCCCCCCACGCCGCCGCGGGGACGTGGGCCCAGGCCAGCCGGGGCCAGCGCAGCACCAGCAGCCCGCCCAGCACCACGAAGAGGACGAAGGCCAGATGGATGACCAGGACCACGTCGGCCGAAAGACGGAAGAGCATCCGGAGACTCCTTGCAGCGACCCTCGCGACCTCCTCAGCAGGCGGCGAACACCTCCTGCAGCTCCGCCCGCTCCAGAACGGTGGGCACGGGCCTGTGCTCCTCGTCCGGCCAGCGGACCAGGCGGATCTCCCTCTCCGAGATCTCAATCCCGGTGATGTGCCCGTCCACGAAGCAGCAGCACCCCGCGTTGAAGTAGCAGGGCCCGGCCATGGGCGCCACCTGCTCGCCGAACGCCTGGTTCTCCTGCGCCCGCACCCACTCCAGCTCCGCCCGCAGCAGGCGGACCCGCTCCGCGGCCGCGGCGTCGCCCGGGGCGGCGCGCGCCGCCTCCAGCTCCTCCTCGATCCGGGAGGCCCGCGGTTTGGACCGAAAGATGGGGGCGTGCGTGTGCCCCGCCACCAGCACCACGCCCCGCACCTCCTCCGCCCAGGCGTACATCGCCACGTCGCGGCGCTTGCGGAGGCGGAAGTCGCGCGCGGGGGTGTTCAGCGAACCACCGGTGAAGCGCTGCACGGCGGGCCAGACGTATCGCACCGGGAGCCGCGCCAGGCGCGACCAGCGGTCGCTCCATCGCTCCCCCTGGTGTCCGTGGACCAGGAAGATCCTCCCCAGCGTCCTCCCCCCGTCGGTGATGCGGAGGCGGATCGCCTCCGGGACGCGGATCCCGGGGAAGATCGGTCCCAGCAGCGAGCGCACCGCCAGATCCGAAGCCCACAGGTCGTCGTGGTTCCCCCAGACCCGGGTGTAGCGCCCCTCCCGGTGGAACTCCGCCTCCAGCCGCAGGGTGTGCGCGTACGACCTGAACACGTCCGTGGGCTGCGCCTCCCACAGCTCCTCCGCGTCCCCCAGCACGATCAGGTGGTGCCCCGCCTCCAGGTAGTAGCCGAGCGCCGCGTTGTACGCCTTCTCGCAGTGGCGGAAGTCGTCCGCCCCGTCGCGCACCCCCTTGTGCTGGTCGGAGAAGATCACGTAGCGGGCCTCCGCCAGCTCCACCCGACGCTCCCTCCGGGCCGCGCGTGCGTAGGTCCGCGTGAGCGCCTCTCCCACCTGCCGGTGGTACCTCGCCGACCTCTCGTTCGCCTGCGTCTGGGCCATCACTCCGGGTGCGTCGCGGGTCCGCCGGTGAGGGTGAGCCCCCGGACGCCCCGGAAGATTCGGGCCGGGCGGAACGCCTCACGAAGCCCTTGATGAATCCATGGCCCTGCAATAACTTCCAATTCGAGTCGCCAAATGTTTTGCGGGTGCACCCCCTGCACCTCCGGCGACCGTCTCCCCTCCCACCCCGACCTGCCATGCCTGCGAAAAGCGACGCCGATCTGCCGAAACCGATGAGTGCACGAGCCGTGGTTGGATTCGTGGTGTACTTCATCGTGCTGCTCCCGGTGCTCGTCTGGTGGCTCTACGCCCTGATCCTCAGGAAGCCCGGCAATGTGCCGCTCGTCTTCACGCACTCCGAGATGTTGATCGCGGTGATCCTGGCGGGTGCGCTGGGGAGCTACATCCACGCGGCGACCTCGTTCGCCTCCTACGCGGGGAACCGGCGCCTGCACGAGAGCTGGGTCGCATGGTACCTGCTGCGCCCCTTCATGGGGATGGGGATGGCGCTGGTCTTCTACCTGGCGGCGCGGGGAGGGCTGCTCGTCCTCAGCTCCGACGCCCCCGCGATCGACCCGTACGGGATGATGACCGTGGCGGCGATGGCGGGGATGTTCTCCAAGCAGGCGTCCGACAAGCTGGCCGAGGTGTTCGACACCCTCTTCAAGTCCCGCGCCGACGACGAGCGCAAGGACAAGATGGACAACCCGCTCCCCAAGCTGTCCTCGGTCGACCCGAAGTCGCTGGAGGAGGGGTCCGCCGCCACGGTGGTCACCGTCGCCGGGGTGGACTTCATGGAGGCCACCAAGGCGCGCTTCAACGGGCAACTGCGCGACACGGAAGTCAAGAGCGCCACCGAACTCGGCGTCAACCTCACGACGGAGGACCTGGCCAAGGCGGGGACCTACGAGATCACCGCGGTCAACCCCGCCCCCGGCGGGGGGATCTCCAACCCGGTCCCCTTCGTGGTGACGGTGAAGGGGGCGCCGGTCGGTGCCCCGGTCCCGGTGACGGTGGGGGGAGAGGGTGAGGGTGGCGTGGGCGAGGGGCAGATCCCCGCCACCTGGTTCGGCGAGAAGCTGCTGGGCGCGGAGAACGACGAGGACGACGACCCCGCCGCACCGGAGGACGGCGAAGGCTGAGTCCGCCGGGTTTTCCTGCGCGGCCGCCGCACCTCGAGGCGGCCCCCTCTTCGATCTGATGTTGGAGGCAAGATGAAGGAGGCAAGATGAAGATCGTCAACCATCGCCTGGTGCTGGCCGACGGCTCGCCGGTGCGCTTCGTCCCCTCGCCGAACGTGGGCGGCGCGCTGGACCCCAGGTACCTGGTCATGCACTACACCGCCGGGCGCAACGCCCAGGAATCCATCAACTGGCTGTGCAACCCGCAGTCGAAGGCCTCGGCGCACCTGGTGATCGCCCGCGACGGCACCATCACCCAGCTGGTCTCCTTCAACCGGGTGGCCTGGCACGCCGGGAAGAGCACCTGGCAGGGGATCGTGGGGCTGAACCGGTGCTCCATCGGGATCGAGCTCGACAACCCGGGTCCGGTGAAGCGCGGCCCCAACGGCCGCTGGCGCACCTTCTTTGGCCGCGAGTACGACGACGCCGACATCACGGTGGGCTTCCACAAGCTGGAGAAGGTCACCTGCGGATGGGTCAACTACACCCCGGAGCAGATGGACGCCGCGCTGGCGGCCTCCCTGGCCATCGTGAAGGAGTACGGGCTGGAGGACGTGATCCGGCACGAGGACATCTCCCCCGACCGCAAGACCGACCCCGGCCCGGCCTTCCCCTACGCCAGCTTCCGCAAGCAGGTGATGAGCGGCGGGCAGGTCTCCAACCGGTTCATCACCACCACGGTGCTCAAGATCCGCAGCGGCCCGGGGCTGGACCAGGCGCCGGTCGCGGGGAGCCCGCTCCCCAAGGACACCCGGGTGGAGGTGCAGGAGGAGAAGGGAGAGTGGCGCAAGGTCACCGTGGTGGACCGGGTCAACCAGATCGACGGTCTGCAGGGGTGGGTGAACGCCAGGTTCCTCGAACAGGTCTGACCCCGGCCGGCGGACGACGACACGAAGCGGAAAATAGGAGTCGTCCCGGAGTTTGGAGGTCCGGAAGATGAAGCAAAGGAGCCCTCCGCTGGGTCGCGACCCTCGGAGGGCTTCCGTATGCAGACGAGGAGGCTTCTGCCCTCGAACGGGAATGCGGAGCCGGGGGATCCCTACTCCCCTCTCCCGCCTGTGGACCGCGCTCTGCTACCTCTCCCTGGGTTCCCCACGGTTTTCCTTCTCCTGCCCGAAGTTCGGGGTAACTCCAACAGAGCACCGATTACCCCCACCGCAGCTCCCACTCGCAGAAGGCATCCCCCTCCACCGCGCAACGCACGTGGCGCACCGAGGCCTCTCGCCCCCCCGCCAGCTCCACCGAGCGCAGCAGCCCTCCCGTCTGCCGGCGGCAGAACAGCGTGTCCCCCGGGTCAAACCCCACCAGGCGCAGCACCGCCCGCCCCGGCTCCACCTCCACCACCTCCATGTTCCCCGGCCGGTAGTAGAGCTGGAAGAGGGAGACCCGCTGGGTGAGGAACTCGGTGGGAGAGGCCTTGCGCAGGATCCCGCCGTAAAGCTGCACCCCGAACGATTCGATGGCGCTGGCCCCGGAGCGCTCGATCCACCCCGGACGCGAGGGGGCGAGCACCCGGTCCGCGGCGCGCCACACCCCCAGGAGGAGCTCCAGGGGGACCTCCTCGGTGGCGGAGACGGTCTCGACCCGGCGCCGGTCCTCGGCAGGGAGGCTCGCCAGTACCCGCTCCACCACCTCCGGCCCCGCCTCCGCGGTCAGGAACTCCAGGGTGGAGCGGATGGTCGACCCCTTGGCCTGCTGCGTGGCCGTCGTCCCGCTCACGGCACCGCCTCCGCCAGGGCACGGCGGTCGGGCTTCCCGGAACCCAGCCGCGGGATCCCCTCCAGGAAGACCACGGAGCGGGGGACCTTGTACCTGGCCAGGCGGGCCCGGGCGTGGGCGATCACCTCCTCCTCCGAGAGCGCGGCGCCCGCGCGCGGCACCACGTAGGCGCGCCCCACCTCCCCCCACTTCACGTCTGCCACCCCGATCACCACCACCTCCGCCACCCCGGGGCACTCCGCCAGCGCCGCCTCCACCTCCCCGGGGAAGACGTTCTCCCCGCCGGAGATGTACATCTCCTTGCGCCGCCCGCAGATCCGGTACGCCCCCTCCGCGTCCCGCTGCGCCAGGTCGCCGGTGCGGAGCCACCCGTCCGGGGTCTTTGCCTCCGCGGTGCGCTCCGGGGCGCGCAGGTACCCCGCGAAGAGCTGCGGCCCGCGCAGCAGCAGCTCCCCCGGCTCGCCCGGCTCTGCCTCCCGCCCGTCCGCGGTCTCCAGCCGCATCTCCAGGAAAGGGACCGGACGGCCGACGTACCCCGGTTTGCGCACCGCCTCCTCGTCGGAGAGGGCGAAGCAGTTGGGGCCGCACTCCGTGAGCCCGTACCCCTCGCGGAAGCGGTACCCGGCCGCGCGCGTACGCTCCGCCAGCGACGCCGGGCAGGGGGCGCCGCCGGAGACGAAGAAGCGGAGCGCGGGGAGCGGGCGCCCCCAGTGGCGGCTCTCGGCCAGCATCAGGAGCTGGGTGGGCACCGTGAGGGCCACGGTGCACCCCTCCTCCGCCACCCCCTCCAGGAAGGCGTCCGGCTCGAAGGCGTCGAAGAGCACCACCGTGCCCCCCCGGTGCCAGAGCGGGGTGGCGAAGACGTTCCACCCCCCGGTGTGGAAGAACGGGGTGGAGACCGGCGCCACGTCCCCCGGTCCCAGCTCCCATGCGGTGCAGGTGGCGACGGCGTTCCACAGGATCTGCCGGTGCGGGAGGACGGCGCCCTTGGGCTTCCCGGTGCTCCCGGAGGTGTACAGGACCAGCGCCGGGTCCTCGGGCGAGACCGCCGCGTCCGGGCCGGGGTCGCCGGGGGAGCCGGGGAGATCGGAGGCGTCGAGGTCGATCCAGGGCACCTCCCTCGCTGCAGGGGAGCGCGCCGCGGCGTCCTTGGCCAGCCCCCGGAACCGCTCCTCGCCCAGGAGGAGCTCCGGGCGGGCGTCGTCCAGGATCCCCGCCAGCTCGGCGGCGGAGAGGCGCCAGTTCAGGGGGAGGAGGGCGGCACCGATCCGCCCGCAGGCGTAGAACGCCTCCACCACCTCGCGGCGGTTCCCGGCGAGGACGGCCACCAGGGCGCCCCGCCCGATGCGCATCCCCCGCAGCCGCGCGGCCCAGCGGGCGCTCCCCCGGTCCAGCTCGGCGTAGGTGAGCCGCTCGCCGCGCGGCCGGTCCACCAGCGCGACCCGCTCCGGGTGGAGGCGGCTCCAGAAGCGGATGGGGTCCGGGAAGGCCGGGAAGAGGGGCGCGCCGCTCATCGCTCCTCCCGGGCGCGGGCGAGGAAGAAGCGGACCATCTCCCGCGAGGCGTCGGGCCCCCGGGGGTCCGTGTACGTCCCCTCCGGGGATCCGCCCGACCAGGCGTGCCCCAGCCCCTCCACCACGATCTCCTCCACCACGGCGCGGCCGTCCCCCGTGTTCCATCCCCGCCGGACCGTCGTGAGCCCCCCCTCCTCCGCCCGCCGCTCCGCCGCCGCGGCGAGCCCCCCCGTCCACTGGCGGACGAGCTGCTCTCCGTTGATCAGGCGCACCACCGGGTCCGCCGCGCCATGGATCACCAGCAGGGGGAGGGGGGCTCCGCGCGCCCGGAGCGCGGCCCCGGCTGAGCCCGCCAGGGAGACCGAGTCCGCGGAGCCCCGCTGCATCACCTGGAGGGCCTGCGGGACCCCCGCCGCAGCCCGGTACGCCACCCCGGAGTGAACTCCGGCCGCGGCGAACAGCTCCGGGTACGCCGCCGCCACGTTGAGCGCCATCGCCCCGCCCGCGGACACCCCGGCCAGGTACACGCGCCGGGGATCGACTCCGCACGCGGCGACCACCTGGCGCGCGATCCCGGCGATGGCGGCCGGCTCCCCGCGCCCCCGCTCCTGGTGCGCGGGGTCGTACCAGCTCCAGCACCTCTGCGGGTTGTGGGCCGCGGTCTGCTCCGGGTACGCCACCAGGAACCCGTGCTCCTCGGCCAGCGCGTTCATCCGCGTCCCCCGCGCGAAGTCGTCGGGGTCCTGGGTGCACCCGTGCAGCATCACCAGCAGCGGCGCCGGGCGCGAGCGACGGTGCGAGGCGGGGACGTAGAGCCGGTAGCGGCGCGCGCCCCCCTCCCCGGCGAAGCTCTCCCAGGTGAAGCGGGACCCGGGATCGGCGGGATCGGCGGACTGCGCGGGGGCGGCCCGCGCGGCGAGCGGTGTGGACATCAGCAGGGCGAGCAGGCGGAGCGAAGGTCTCATGGGCGAATCGTCGGTCCCTCCCAGGGGCGCGGCGTCAGGGGAGGAGGACGGTGTAGCTGTGCGACTGGACGGTCGAGGCGTTCCCGGCCGGGTCCACCCCGTACGCCTTGAGGACGGCGCTGCTCCCGAGGACGAGCGACCCTGGGCTCTCCAGGCGTCCCCGGGTATCGCTGGCCAGCGGGTCGGAGCCGTCGGTGGTGTAGAAGATCGCGCCCGGCTCGTCGAGCCCCAGGGTGACCGTCACCGGGCCGGCGTACACGCCGCCCGCAGGGCTCACGGCGAGGGTCGGCGGGACCTCGTCGTGGGCGTCAGGCGGGGTGCTCCCGTTGGGCCCGGCCGAGAAGAAGCGCCACATTTCCCGGCTGGCGCTGGGGCCGCTGGCGTTGGTATACGAGCCCATCGGCGAGCCCCCCGACCAGGCGTGCGTCAGCTCCCGGACCGTCCACTTCTCCAGCAGGGGAGCGCCGCTGGCGCCGGTGTAGATGGAGCGGGTGTAGGTGAAGCCCGCGGGCGTCCGCCCCGTCTCCACGCTCTCCGGAACGTCGTCCACGGAGCCGTCGTCGTCCCCGTCGTCGGTCAGGTCGCCGGTCTGCGCCCACTGGCTCAGCACCTGGTGCCCGTTGGCCACGGCCACCGTGCGGTCCAGCTCGCCGTGGAAGACGATCACACGCACCCGGCCGCGCGCCTCGCCCATGGCCCGGTACGCCAGCTCCCCCTGCGTGTCCGGGTCGGGCCGCCCAGCTGCTGGGCGACCAGGGCGGTGGCCAGGTCCGAGGCGGCGCGG
>DATAAL010000656.1:0-2227 GCA_036260145.1 Longimicrobiaceae bacterium
GCCACTGACGCCCCACGCCGGCAGCCCCGGGAAAGGCGTCCCGGGGCCGCCGGCAGAGTGCACTGTCACACACCACCATGCGGGAGCGAACCATGCCACAGTTCACCCTTCGCTGGGCCAACCGCGGGACGAGCACCCAGGACTGGAACGTCCAGAACCTGGACCAGTTCACCCTGCCGCCCGATTACACGCGCCATGCGGGGGTCACCGTCAACCAGAACCGGACCTTCAACATAGCCGTCGACACGGCGGGGTTCCGGTTCACTGCGGCCTCCCTGACCTACACCGCCGGAACGAACGGCTGGACCCTCCACAGCATGACGCCCAACGAGTGGCAGATCGCCGTGGGCGGAGGATTCGTCACGGTCCGGTGTTTCCTCAGCGACTCGACCCAGACCGGGGCCGAGCCCGAAGACCTGCCGTACTCTCCGCAGGATCCGCAACAGGAAGTCGCCTGACTGGAGGGGCGGCCGGCGGGGAGACGACCACTCCCCGCCCTCCGCCCCCGTCATCGCCGGCCGTCCGCGTCGCCCAGCAGCTCGTCCTGGTCCGCGTCCAGCACCTCCAGCGCCTCGGCGGCGGCCTCCGCGCCCGCGCCGTACAGAAAGACGGGGATACCGGCCTCCCGCAGCGCCTCGGCCACGTCAATCCGGTCCTCGAAGGCGCACACCAGCTCGTACTCCTCCCGCAGCCGGGCCACCACGTCCACCTTGAAGTACCCGGCGGGGCGCCGCTCCCCCTCGGGGCGCATCACCAGCCGGTCGTAGTCGTCCAGCCCGTTGGCCCGGAGCCACTTCTCGGTCTTGGGGCGGGTATACTCGGGCCGCCCGGTGAGGAAGACGACCCGGGTGCCGTGCGCGCGCAGGGCCTGGAGGATCTCCATGGAGGCGGCGATGGGCGGGTCCTGGTCGATGGCGTCGAAGTACGACTCCCAGTCGCGCGCCCGCCCCGCCTCCACCTCCACGAAGTGCGCCCGCGCGCGGTCGTCGGAGAGCGTTCCGTCCAGGTCCCAGACGGCGGCCTTGGGCTTCTGATGCGTCGGTTCCGGCATGTAGCTCGTGGTTGCAGTTCCGCAGTACCCATAAAAAGACGTTCGGAGGGAGACTCACGGGGCGGTTTCCGTGAGGCTCACTCCGGCCGCGGGAGACCCGCAGCAGTTCCGCGGGGCTCGCGCGGCCCGCGGAAGAGACCCGGGGCTGTTTCCGGGGCTCTGGAGCGATCCTCCACGACACAAAGAACCCTCAACGCCTCGGCGGTTTGCTCGGCCGGATCTCGATACGTGACGGCAGCGACCGCGACGGGAAAGTCACCAGCTCCATCACCAGCCGCGCGATGTCCTCCGGCTGGATCTTCCAGGCGTCCTCCTCGCCCGGGGTGTGGTCGTTGAAGTAGGTGGCCACGCTCCCCGGCATGATGTAGTTGACGCGGATGTCGTCGTTGCGCACGTCCAGCATCAGCGCCTCGGAGAACCCCACTAGCCCGAACTTGGAGGCGTTGTACGCGGCACCCCCCGCGAAGGGGTTCTTCCCGGCCAGCGAGGCGATGTTGATGATCCACCCCCCGCCGCGCTTCCGCAGGTGCGGGATGGCCTCGTGGCAGCAGTAGAACACCCCGTTCACGTTGGTCTCGATGATCTGGTGCCACTGCTCCGGAGGCATCTGGTCCACCGGCGCGAAGCCACCGACCCCAGCGTTGTTGACCAGGACGTCAAGCCCGCCGAAGCGCTCCACCGCGGTGCCGATCATCCGCCGGACGTCCTCGTAGCGCCGCACGTCGCAGACGACGCCCACCACCTCTCCCTCGCACACCTCGTTGAGCCTGCGCGCCGCCTCCTGCACCTCGTCCTCGTGCCGGGCGGAGATCAGCACGTTGGCTCCCGCGTTCGCGAGCGCCTGGGCGATGGCGTAGCCGATCCCCTTGCTCCCCCCCGTCACCACCGCGCTCTTTCCCCGCACCTGGTCTGTCATGGAGCCGTCGTTCCGTTCGAGAGTGGGTTGCCTCGTGAGGGTTGGGTGTCGCTGCACCGGGTGTGCCACGGAGGGATTCCGTGTGTGGTGGCGGACCGCTACAGAGCCCGGCGAAACTGCCCGCCGGTCTCTTCCGCGGGGGCGAGGAGCCCCGCGATACTGCTGCGGGTCTCCCCGCCCCGGAGGGAGCCTCATGGGAACCACCCCGTGAGTCTCCCTCCGAACCGGATTTCATGGGTACTGCGGGAACGGCAAACTAC
>DATAAL010000657.1:0-18526 GCA_036260145.1 Longimicrobiaceae bacterium
CGCGCTCCGCCGCTGCGGGCCAGGAGCGCGAAGGGGTCGCTCTCGTCCTCGGAAACGCTCATCCACTCCACGAACGCGGGATACTCCCGGCGCGACCGCGGCATGAGCCGGTTCGCGAAGAGGGGGAAGAGCGTATCGGACTCGTACACCCGGCCCAGCTCCGGGAACGAGGAGAGGGAGCCGAAGCCGGCCTCGCGGTCCGCCCGGAGGGCGCCCTGCGTGTACACGAAGCGATACACGCCCGTCTCTGCGGAGAGTCGTCCCACGACGTACCAGCTCCGTGCGGCGGGTGCCTGCCATGCGAGGTAGAGCGTGCTCATAGAAGCCCAAGCAGCCGGGAGTGATTGAAGTGGAGGATTCGCTGGGCGAACTGCACGGCCCACCGGGAGATCCGGTCCTCGGGGACCCTCCAGAAGAAATTGTCCACTCTGTCCATTTTAACTTCTGCCAGCCGCTTGATCCATGCCTCTGCCGCATGGGGCGACATTCGTGCCGCCTCCGCAAACGCCTCGAAGGTGGACAGGGCCTTGGACCGACCCGGCAGGTACAGCTTGGATGGTGCCCGGCTCGCGTAAGCCTCGGGGGTATCGTTGAGGTCCTTCGTCGTCAACTGGTACTCCCTGCGAGCGTCCGGCACGTTGCGGCCGAGGCTGGAACCGTGGTCGTGCGTGGGAGCCAGCCAGCGCACCGGCGCCGATCCCGGCCCCGTCTGCTCGATCAGCGCCCAGTTCTCGTGGTGCCGGTCGGTGTTCCCGATGAGCGCGTCCAGCAGCAGGTAGCCGACGAACACGTCCCACGCGCTCTCCACTCCGGCAGGCCAGGAGAATCCCAGCGGCAGGCGGACCCGGTCGTCGGAAAGCACGTCGGCGATGGCCTCCAGGGTGTGCTGCGTGACCCGGATCTTCGCCCCTCTGGCAAGAGCGGGGTACGCCGGGTCCGCCTCCACGAGCAACTCGTTTCCCGGGACGAGCCGCTCGCCCGCAGCCAGGAACGATTCCGTGATCACCCCACAAGCCCCACCACACACCGCCAGTTCGTAATAGGCGTGCGGAAGGTCCAGCAACGCACACAGCTCCTCCGCGATCTTCTCCGCCCAGTCCTCTCCCGTACCGGGGCGCGTGTACTTGAACAGGCAGAGGCCCCGGCGCTCGTCCGTGTACCAGAACTTGCTCTTGCTCCCCATCTGCTCCACCTGTTCGGCGGCCTCCGGGGGAACCACCACTATCGGGTAGCGGGACGGGTCGGACACGCACCGGGATCCTCTTCTGCGGGAGCCGCCACGGCCGCGAGCGGGGCAGGCCCGGGTCGGTCGGTTCCGCAAAGCTAGTGCACGGAACGGGAGCGCGAAACCGCTCCCCGCGTCCCCTGCGCGACGGTCCCGATCCACCCCCCGCCTGTCGCCCACCGCATCGATCGGGTAGAATTTCGGTCCGGACGTCCGGAAGGCGGACGCCCTCCCGAACCCGACGACAGGAAGTCCATGTCGAGCCGAAACAGTCTCTGGCACCGGCTGCTGCAGAGCCGGATCTCACGCCGCGACGCCCTGCGCGGCGGAGCTGCCGCTGCGGGCGCCGCCCTCCTCCCCCTGGAGCTGCGCATGGCCGAGGCTGCCCCCGCCGACGCCGGGCCGGGGAGCCCCGCCCCGGGGGCGAGCCAGCGGCCCCCCTTCAAGCCCATCACTCCCACCACCCGGGACGAGCTGGTGCTCCCCGAGGGGTACCGCTACGACCTGATCCGCGCCTGGGGGGACGAGATCGCGCCGGGGGTCCCCTTCGGATACAACAACGACTACATCGGCTACTTCCCCATCGACGGACCGGAGGGGGGGCGGTCGTCCACCGACGGGCTCCTCTGGGTCAACCACGAGAACCCCAACCCACTCCTGATGTACGGCTACCGGGGCGGTCCCAAAACCCCCGAGCAGATCCGCATGGAGCGCAACGCCGTGGGCGGCTCCATCTTCCGGGTGCAGCGCGGCCGGGACGGGCGCTGGCGCTTCGTGCGGGACCGCCACAACCGCCGCGTCACCGGCTCCACCCGGTGCCGGCTCACCGGGCCGGCAGCGGGGTCGCCGGGGGTGTTCGGGGCGACGGAGGTGGTCGGGAGCGTGGCCAACTGCTCGGGCGGGGTAACCCCCTGGGGGACGGCGCTCTCGTGCGAGGAGAACTTCCAGGACTACGCCCTCCCCGCCCACACCGAGCTGGGGCTGGGGTACGGGTGGGACCGGACCTACATCCCGGAGCACATGGGGTGGGTGGTGGAGCACGACCCGTACGACCCCGGCCACGTCCCGCTCAAGCGCACGGCCATGGGGCGCTTCCGGCACGAGAACGTGGCGCTGCACATCAGCCGGGAGGGGCACGCCATCGGCTACATGGGCGACGACCTGCGCGACGGCTGCGTCTACAAGTTCGTGAGCGATGGGACGTACCAGCCGGGGAACCGCGAGGCCAACCTGCGGCTCCTGGAGACCGGGAAGCTGTACGCCGCCGACTTCGGCCGGGGGCGCTGGCTCCTGCTGGACTACGACGCGCAGCCCCGGCTGCGCGACGCCCGCAGGGCCGACGGAACACCGCTCTTCCGCGGCCAGGCCGACGTGCTCCTGGACGCGCACGCCGCCGCCATCACCCTGGGGGGCACCCCCACCGACCGGCCCGAGGACCTGGAGGTGCACCCGCTCACCGGGCACGTGTACGTGGACCTCACCAACAACTCCCGGCACGGCAACTTCCACGGGCAGATCATCCGCATCCGGGAGGCGGACGGACGGCACGAGGCCACAGAGTTCCAGTGGGACTTCTTCGCCGTGGGCGGGCCGCAGAGCGGCTTCTCCTCCCCGGACAACGCGGTGTTCGACCCGCTGGGAAACCTGTGGATGGCCACCGACGTCTCCTCCGGCTCCATCGCGAAGGGGATCTACTCCTTCCAGGGGAACAACTCCCTCTTCTTCCTCCCCACCGAGGGCCCGGACGCGGGACGGGCGTACCAGTTCGCCTCCGGCCCGGTGGAGTGCGAGCTGACCGGACCGATCTGGACCCCGGACGGGACCACCCTCTTCCTGGCCGTGCAGCACCCGGGGGAGGAGACCACGGAGCTGGGGCGGTTCACCAGCCACTGGCCGCACGGCCGCGCGGACCGCGCCCCGCTCCCGGGGGTGGTGGCGATCACCGGCTTCCCGGGGTGGGGGCGCCGGCGGTGAGGGAGGCGATCACCGTGGACGAGGCGATCGAGGACTACCTGCACGGGGTGGTCCGCGTCCGCCCCTGGACCAAGAAGCGGGAGGAGGAGCTCCTCCACGCCTTCTGCGACTGGATGTACGCGACCCCGGGCGTGGACCCCCAGCTCGCCGCCGTCTCGCCGGAGCTGGCGGCGCGCTACGCCGCCGAGGCCGGGTTGGAGGCCACGGAGGCCGAGGCGCTCCTCGCCGCGCTCCGCAGCCTGTCGCTCTGGGCGTGCGCGCAGGGGGTGGTGGAAGCGAGCCCGTTCGCGTAGCAGCGCGGCGCCAGTCCCGCCTACCCCTGCGAGGCGCCCGCTCCGGCGGAGCGGACCCAGCCCCCGGCCTTCTCGTTCCCCGCAGTGCGGGAGCCCATCCGCACCTCGTGTCCCAGCTGCACGAGCCTGGTGCCGAGGGTGTTGCCCACCACCCCGGTGCCGAGCACGCCGATCTTCATCGTCGTTCCTTGGTGAGAGTTGGCGGACGGTTCCGCAGGGACCACCGGAATGGTAGCGGGGACGTCCATGCTCCGGACAGGATCTTACGGCTCAGAACACCGGGTGGGGGAGGGGGCCTACGCCGTCCACCCCGCGCCGGTGAGGCGCCGGTCCAGGTCGTAGGCGGCGCTGATCAGCGCCAGGTGGGTGAAGGCCTGGGGGAAGTTTCCGAGCTGCTCCCCGCTGGGGCCGAGCTGCTCCGCGTAGAGCCCCAGGTGGTTGGCGTACCCCAGCATCTTCTCGAAGAGGAAGCGGGCCTGCTGCAGGTCGCCGGCGCGGGAGAGGCACTCCACGTACCAGAAGGAGCACATGGAGAAGGTACCCTCCGGGTCGCGGAAGCCGTCCGGGGCGGCGCGGTGCACCCGGTAGCGGTAGACCAGGGAGTCGTCCAGCAGGGTACGGCGCACCGCGTCCAGGGTGGAGAGCCAGCGCGGGTCCCGGGGGGAGATGAAGCGCAGCAGCGGCATCAGCAGGGTCGCCGCGTCCACCTCCTCCGAGCCCCGGTACTGCACGAAGGTCCGCCGCACCGGGTCCCAGAAGTTCTCGAAGATGTCCCGGTAGATCCGGTCCCGCTCCTCCAGCCAGCGTACCAGCGGGGCGGGGAAGGAGCGCTTCTGCGCCAGCCGGATCGCCCGGTCCACCGCCACCCAGCAGAGGATGCGGGAGTGGAGGAACTCGCGCCGCCCGGACCTGACCTCCCAGATCCCCTCGTCGGGGAGGCGCCAGTTCTCGCACACCCAGTCGGTCAGGCGCGCCAGGTCGCACCAGAAGTCGTAGGAGATCGGCTCCCCGTACTTGTCGTACAGGTACACCGAGTCCAGCAGCGCCCCGTAGATGTCGAGCTGGAGCTGCCCGTGCGCCGCGTTCCCGATCCGCACCGGCCGGGACCCCGCGTACCCCCGCAGGTGCGGGAGGACCGTCTCCGGGAGCGCGTGCCGCCCGTCCATCCCGTACAGCGGCTGGAGCGGCCCGACACCGTTCGCCGGAGGCTCCGCGCAGCGCGCCTCGATCCAGCGCATGAACGCCCCCGTCTCCTCCGTCATCCCGAGGCGGATCAAGGCGTACAGGGTGAAGGCCGCATCGCGGATCCAGGTGTAGCGATAGTCCCAGTTCCGCTCCCCCCCCAGCGCCTCCGGGAGGGAGAAGGTGGGGGCCGCCACCAGCGACCCGTGCGGGCGGGAGACCAGGAGCTTGAGCACCAGCGCCGAGCGGTGCACCTCGTCCCGCCATCGCCCCTGGTAGGTGGAGCGCCCGATCCACCCCCGCCAGAAGTTCACCGTCCGCTTGAAGGCGCGGGACGCGTACTCCCCGGGGTCTCCGGACGGCGCCTCCCCGCGCCGTGCCTCCTCCAGGATGAAGACCGCGCTCCGCTCCCCCGCCAGGGTGAACTCCGCGTGCGCCTCCCCGTTCTCCACCCGCAGAGGGACGGAGGCGCGCAGCCGGAGCGCCGGGCACCCCGCCTCCTCCGGGACGAACACCACCGCCCCCTCGCTCTCCTCCACCCGGTGGGCGGCGCGGGCGTAGTCGAAGCGGGGGGCGCAGCGCATCCGGAAGCGGACCTCGCCGCGCACCGCCTTGGCCCGCCGCACCACCTGGTGCGACCCGCGCGCCGCCTCCACGGGCATGAAGTCGGAGATCTCCGCCACCCCTCCGGCGGAGAGGGCGCGGGTGAGCAGCACGTTGGTGTCCGGGAGGTAGAGCTGCTTGCGCCGTGCCCCCTCCAGCACCGGCGCCAGCTCGAAGCACCCCCCCCGCTCGCGGTCCAGGAGCGCGGCGAACACGGTGGGGGAATCGAAGGACGGGGCGCACATGAAGTCGATGGTCCCGTCCAGCCCCACCAGCGCCACGGTGTGCAGGTCGCCGATGACCCCGTGCTCCTCGATGGCGTTCCCCTTCATTCCCCTCCCCTGCAGCGTATGTGGATCCCAGGGCCGGCGCACCGGGCGCGGCACCCCCCCCGCCGCACGCCGTGTACCAGCCGGGGGCCGGGGTTATCATTGCGTCGTGAATTTTTCACCACTGAACCAATGAGTCATGAGCGGCTGGAGCTGCCGCCCATGACCTTCGGCGCGGCGCGAGGTGGAGCGGATCACCGACGTGAGCCGGAGCGCCCGCGGCTACACGAACTACCAGGACTGGATCGCCAGCACCCGGCTGGAGCAGCGGGTGAGCCTGGAGGACTACTCCGTCTCCAACCGGGGGCTCCGCTCCGGGCTGGTGGGCACCCCGGAGCAGGTGGCCGAGCGGATAGGGAAAGAGCGGAGGTGCGGAGCACGGGAGACGGCCTCTCCCGCGCTCCACGCCTCAGGATGGTCACGGCAGGCGGCCCAGGGGGTTGATGGGGACTTTGAAGGTGGAGGTGATCCTGGCGGCTCCTCCCCCGGACTGCGAGGAGGGCCACCCCTGGCAGCTCAGCTCGCCGACCACCCTCCCGTACGCCCTGCCGGTGGGTGCCTGATACCCGGTGACCCTGAGGATCCCCTTGACGCACGGGGTGTGGTCCCGCTCGCCCCACGTGAAGCCTCCGCCGGAGGCGATCAGGCGGCTCGCCTCCACCCGCATCGCGGCCCGGTCACCGGCCACGCTGTCCCGATAGGCGATCCCTGTGTCCAGCGGGAAGGTGCCCGGGGCAGGGTTCGGGATCCACAGCGCGGCTCCGATGAGGACCTGGTTCGGTCCCTCACCCATCTGTGCGTAGCCGAACTTCACGCTCACCCCGCCGACCCCCCGCGCCACGTCGGCCGGGACGTAGTTCGCGTGCGCGCCGATCTCCGGCTCCCCGGGGTAGTGCCCGCCCTCCAGCCTGAACTTCACGTCGCGGGGACCTGTCCAGACTTTGTGATGGATGGGGAGGAGGAACTCGGCGTAGACGCGGGAGGTGGTATTCCCGATCGGGAGCACCGTCTGGGACCCGTCGCTGGCGATCTCCACCGTGAAGCCCGCGGCCTCGAAGGCGATCGACCCCACCACGAGCCCTACGGCGAGCCCGGGGGAGGGGGGGAGCTGCACCGCTGTGATCTCCAGTTGCGACTCCGCCACCGGTACGTAGATCCGGAACTTGTACCTCTGCCCCTGGAATCCCTCCCGGATCTGCAGGTACATCCGGGGGCGGACCTCGAAGCGCGGGCTGGTGACCACCTTGGGAGCCTTGAGCGTCGTGGAGCCTACCTTGGGGACGCCGGGGATCCCGATGAGCAGCAGGGAGTCCGCCTTCTGGGTGTCCTCGATGCTCGCGCCGGGGAACACGTCGGCCGCGTGGAACCAGGTGGTGGTCGGGGGAGCGTCCAGCGTTCCGAGCATGACCGCCGTCCCTCCAAACCGGACGACCGTTCCCTGGGCTCCGGCCACCCGCACCGCCGCCGTGCCGGGTCCCACCTGCGCGAAGCGCACGGTGATGAGGACGGAGTCGGCCTCCCCGTTCCCGCGCGCGACCACGTATGCCACCCCCGGAGCCACTCCGCGCACCACACCGTCCCGGACCGTGAGGGTGGAGGGGTCGCGGCTCTCCCAGGCGAGGCTCCCCGGGGCGACCTTCCGGCCGGCGGAGGTCGCGGAGAGGGTGAGGGTGCCTCCCTCGGGCACCACCTGCGTGGAGGCCTCGATCCTGAGGGCCCCGGGCTCCGGACCCACCCCGTCGCTGCACGCGGTGAGGGCAAGGACGGACGCCGTGAACAGGTACCGTATACGCACAGGGACCTCCGTTGACGAGAACGTGAGCGGGAACGTGAGACGGGGGCGCTCGTCCCGGGCCGCCCCCATCCGAGCCTTACCCGGAAAAACCGGGGGACCGGCCGGATCGGTCACAACCCCCGCCTTCCGACGCGGCCGGGACGGGGATGGTGACCGATCCGTGGAGTCGCGAAGTTATTCACGGTATGGATCCAACCGACCAGGAACTCGTCCGGCGCATCCGGGAGGGCGACGTGGGGGCGTACGCCGTCCTGGTGCAGCGCCATCACCTCCGTTTCCTCCGCTTCGGGATGCGGATGCTGGGGAACCGCGACGACGCCGAGGAGGCGGTACAGGACGCCTTCGTGCGTGCGTACCGCTTCCTCGGCCGCTACGAGGAGCGGAACCGGTTCGATGCCTGGGCCTTCCGGATCCTGGTGAACCAGTGCCGGACGCTCCTCGCCAAGCAGCGGCGCAGGGAGCGGACCTTCGTCCCCTACGAGCTGGCGCTGGAGGAATCGGACGAGCCCGGGTGGAGCCACGTGTGGAGCCTGGAGGTCCAGCGCGCGCTGGCGGAGCTCCCCTCCGAGCTCCGGGAGCCGCTCCTCCTGAAGTACGTGGAGGAACAGAGCTACGAAGAGATCTCCGACCTGACCGGTCTCGGCAGGTCCGCCCTCAAGATGCGGGTCAAGCGAGCCCGGGAACGGCTGCAGGAGAGATTGAAGGAGCTGAACAATGTCTGATCTGGATTGGAAGAAGATCGAGCGCGAGCTGCGGCGCGCCGCCCGGTCCGATGCGGGGGTGGTGGACCGGATCATGGCGGAGGTCCTCGCCGAGCCTCCTCCCTTCCGCGCGGCTGCGGTGGACGGCCGCTCCCCCCGGACTCCCGGGTGGGGGGGATCGAACCGCCGGTTCCTGGCCGCGGCGGCCGTGCTGCTGCTGGTGCTGGCGGGGGGCCTCCTCCCGGGGGGAGGGGAGTCCCGCGACGCCTCGACGGCGGGCCTCCCCTCCCCGCGCCAGCCGGTACAGTTCGTCCTGGTGTCCCGGAGCGCCTCCCACATCTCCCTGGTAGGGGACTTCAACGGCTGGGATCCGCGGGCCACACCGCTCCGTCGGACTTCCCCGGACGGGATGTGGTCGGTGGTCGTCCCCCTCGGCCAGGGCCGCCACCAGTACGCCTTCCTGGTCGACGGGAGAGAGTGGGTGGTGGACCCCTCGGCCCCCCGCAGCCCGGAGGACGAGTTCGGATCCTCCAAGTCCGTTCTCCTGGTGGGAGAGAGCCTATGAGCCTCAGAATCATCGCCCTCCTCGCGCTCCTCCTGGTGAGCACGGGGGCACCGCGGGCGGCGCGCGCGCAGGATCCGCGGCTCGACGACCGGCTCGACCCTCGCACGCGCGCCCTGGTCGTGGCCGTGATGGACTCCGCTCGCGCCCAGCAGCTCCCCACCGAGCCGATCGCTCGCAAGGCGCTGGAGGGGGCCGCGCGTGGCGCCGACCCCGCGCGGATCCTCTGGGCGGTGCGCGGTCTCGCCATCCGCCTGCGGACGGCGCGCGGCGCGCTCGGCGCCCGCTCCACCGAGGCGGAGCTGGTCGCGGGGGCCGCGGCCCTGTACATTGGGATGGACCCCGGCGACCTGTCGCGGCTGCGGAGGGCCTACCCCACCGAGTCCGTGGCGCTCCCCCTGGTGACGCTCGCGGACCTCGTGGAGCGCGGAGTCCCCCCCACGGTGGCCGTGTCCGCGATCTGGGCGCTGGCGGACGCGCGGATGCCGGGGAGCGCCTACACCGCGCTGAGGCAGTCGGTCATCCAAGACATCCGCTCGGGCGCCTCGCCCGCGTCGGCCGCGCAGACCCGGCTCCAGGGGCTGCTGGGCGGCGGCCCGGCGAGAGCGGCGCTCCCTCCTCCCTAGCCTGCAATCGGGCCGATGGTGCGGTCTCCCACTCCGCTCTCCGTCGCTGCGCTGGCCGCCGCTCTTCTCGTTCCGGGGCGGGCGGCTCCCCAGCTTCGCTCCTCGCTGGAGATGGGAGCGGGCGTGATCGGGAAGGGGGTGGTCTCCTCGCCGGCCCTGGTGACCCGCGGGAGCCTCGCCCTGGAGGGGGAGGGGGGCGCGCTGCAGGCGGGGGGCGGGCTGGCGCGCCTCGAGGACGGCGACGACATCCACGGATCCGCCACGGCGCTCCTGCGCACCCCCACCCTCCGGACGATCCGGGGTGAGATCCTGGGCTCGGCCGCCACCCACGCGTACCAAGGGTACCGCGCCGGCCGGCGCCTGGACCTGAGGGCGGGGGCGAGCGTCGGCGGGGAGGGCGGCCGTGCGTACCTGCGAGGGGGAGTCTCCCGCCTCCTGAGTGGCGGCGTATGGCGCAGCGCCACCGGGGCGGAGCTGTTCCTGGAGCGCCACTTCGAGCGGGCGAGGATCTCGGTCTCCGCCCAGCATGTCGCGTTCACCGACCGCAGGGGGGTGACGCGGGACACCACCTACATCGTCGGCGGGTTCCCCTTCCACAGCAGGTACATCACCTACGAGGAACGGTCCCTTGCCTACCTGGATCTGGAGGTGGGGGTGGACCGGGTAGTGCGCGCCGCCGCGGTGCAGTTCGTCGCCGGGGTACGCCACGGGGACGCGGACGCCGTCCCCCAGCGCTGGGGACGCATCACCACCACGGTGCCGGTCGGGCGGCACCTCGCCCTGGTGGCCGAGGCGGGCCGCAGGGCCGGGATCCCGGAGCAGGGTCTCCCGAGCGCGAGCTTCGCCACCCTCGGGTTCCGGGTCCTCCGGGCCGCCCGCCGCCCCCCCACGCCCCTCCCCGCCGGGGCGGACACGAGGCCGGGGGTGGAGGTGGTGGGCTCGGAGAGCGGCTCGCGGACCGTGCGGATCCACGGGCTCCCCGCCCGCCGCGTCGAGCTGATCGGCGACCTTACGGAGTGGCGCATGGTGGACCTCCAGCGCGCCGGGGAGGACGTCTGGCAGGTCACCCTCCCCGCCGGATCCGGCAGCTACCGGGTGTCGATCCGGACGGACGGGGGCCCCTGGCTCCCCCCCCCCGGGCTCCCCGTGATCCCGGACGAGTTCGGGGGGGTTGTGGGTGTCCTGGTGATCGAGTGAGTCCCCCCCGCGCGAGCCGCCGATGACCGGCGGCGCGTCCCGCCTGGAGCAGCAGCTCCGTTTCACCGTGGAGATCGACGCCGGGGACGCCTCTTGCTACGATGCCGCGGCCAACCTAGGGAAGGAGGAGCGGGAGCGGCAGGCGGCCCGGCGGGTGTTTGGGTCCCTCCCCGCCGACCAGGCGGAGGAGCTGCGGGGCCTGCGGGAGGAGTTCGAGGCGGGCGCCGCCGGGCACCTCCCGGAGACCGCCGCTCCGGAGGTCGCGACGGCCCCCGGCGCATGAGCGGCCGGGCGGGGAACGGCGGGGGAGCGGACGACACCTTCGCCCCCGATCGCCTCCAGCTCCCGCCGGAGGAGATGCGGCGCCTGGGGTACCGGGTGGTGGACCTGCTGGTGGAGCACTTCTCCCGCCTGGACGGGGCGCCGGTGGGGCGCCGGGGGAGCCGCGCGGAGCTGGAGGCTCGACTCCGCGAGCCGCTCCAGGAGGAGCCGGGCCGACCGGACGAGCTCCTGGAGCGGCTGGAGCGGGAGGTGTTCGGCAGCATGCTGCACGTGGACCACCCCCGCTTCTTCGCCTTCGTCCCGGGTCCTGGAAACTTCGTGAGCGCCATGGCGGACGCCCTGGCTGCGGGACTCAACGTCTTCACCGGCACCTGGTTCGCCGGCTCCGGGCCCGCGCAGGTGGAGCTGGTGGTCGTCGACTGGCTGCGGCAGCTCTGCGGTCTCCCGGAGGGCGCGGGGGGACTCTTCGTGAGCGGCGGCTCCATGGCCAACCTCACCGCCCTGGCCGTCGCGCGCCACGTGCGTCTGGGGGACCGGACCGGGGGCGCGGTGGTCTACACCTCCGACCAGACGCACTCCTCCGTCTTCCGCGCTCTGCGCGTGCTGGGGTTCGCCCCGGAGCAGGTGCGCACCCTCCCCTCGGACGGGGAGTTCCGCCTCCCCCCGGCGGAGCTGCGGCGGGCGATGGAGGCCGACCGTGCGGCGGGGCGCACCCCGTTCTGCGTGGTGGCCAACGCGGGAACCACCAACACCGGCGCGGTGGATCCCCTCGGGGAGCTGGCGGAGCTCTGCCGCGCGGAGGGGGTGTGGCTCCACGCGGACGGGGCGTACGGCGTCCCCGCGGTGCTCACCGGCCCGGGGAGGCGCCTCCTGGACGGGCTGGGGGGGGTGGACTCCCTCTCCCTCGATCCGCACAAGTGGCTCTTCCAGTCGTTCGAGACCGGGTGCGTGCTGGTGCGCGACCGGCACCTGCTGCGCCGTACCTTCCAGATCCTCCCCGAATACCTCCGGGACACGCACGGGGCGCAGGAGGAGGTGAACTTCGGCGACTACGGGATCCAGCTCACCCGCTCCTTCCGGGCGCTCAAGCTCTGGATGTCGCTTCAGGTCTTCGGGCTGCGCGCTTTCCGGGAGGCGATCGGGCGGGGGATCCGGCTGGCGGAGCTCGCCGAGGGAATCCTGCGGGAGGGGCCCCGCTGGGAGGTGGTGACTCCCGCGCAGCTCGCCGTGGTGACCTTCCGCTATGTCCCTCCCGGAGCGACCCCGGAGGCGACCGACGAGCTGAACGGGCGGATGGTGGGGGAGATGCTCGCCGATGGGTTCGCGCTCGCGACCTCCACCGTGCTCCGGGGCCGGACGGTGCTCCGCCTGTGCACCATCAACCCGCGGACCACGGAGCCCGACATCCGGGAGACGCTCCGGCGGCTGGAGGCCATCGGAGAGCGGCTGTGCCTGCAGTGACCGGTCCCCGCCGTGCGCCCTTGACTTCCCCGCGGCGGCGCGCTAACCTGTGCCTCATGACGCGCTCCCGCTGCTCCTACCGACTCTGCTACGGCTACCCGACCCACGACACGGGCCGAGTACGGAGGTGTACGCGCGGCTGACGCAGCAGGCGGCACCGAAGACGAAGGCGGCCCGTGAGTTCTCACGGGCCGCCTTCTTTTTCTGCCGCCGGTGATGCATGGACACCCGGCGAACGGAGATGGCGGCATGGGCGCAACGGATCCGCCGGAAGCCCGGCTTGGTACCATGAAGGTTCTTGACTCCTGTCACATAAAGATCTATAGTTGCCGAGGGCCTACACACAGTTCCCGACACCGATTGGCGGACGCTCGCCCGGCATACCCCGACACCCCCCTTCGTCAAACTCACCGACCCCAGGGTCTTCACTCCCGTTCCAGGAGGAACGTATGATGGATGCAGTGGCACTCGAGCCTTCCATCTTCATCGAGCAGGACTGGCAGGCGTACACTCCCGAGGAGCACGAGACCTGGGGGATCCTGTACGAGCGCCGGATGCGGGAGCTGCAGACCACCGGGAGCCGGGTCTTCCTGGAGGGGGCGGAGGCCATCGGGCTGAGACGGGACTCCGTTCCCGACCTGGCCGACGTCAACCGACGGCTGCAGGCGAAGACCGGCTGGCGCTCGGTCCCGGTGGGCGGGTACATCCCGGCGCGCGACTTCTTCGCCTGCCTGGCGGAGCGCCGCTTCCCCACCACCATCACCGTGCGCCCGCGGCACCAGCTGGAGTACCTCCCCGAGCCGGACATCTTCCATGACGTCTTCGGACACGTCCCGCTGCACGCAGATCCGGTGTTCGCCGACTTCCTGCAGACGTTCGGGCAGGCGGCCCTGTGGGCGCGGACCGAGGAGGAGACCACGCGCATGGCGCGCCTCTTCTGGTTCACGGTGGAGTTCGGGCTGGTCCGGGAGGGGGGACGCATCAAGGTGTACGGGAGCGGGCTCATCTCCTCTATCGGGGACGCGGCCAACGCCCTCGGGCCGCGTTGCGACCGCCGCCCCTTCGACCTGGACGCGGTGATGGGCCAGTCCTTCGAGATCGACCACTTCCAGGACGTGCTCTTCGTGGTCGATTCGTTCGACCAGCTCTTCGCAGCCGTGCAAGAGGCGGAGCGCCGCCTCAAGGAGATCCCATGATCATCGTCACCCGTCCGGACATCACCGATGCGGAGCTGGACCACATCCGGGAGCGGGTGGAGGCGTACGGGCTGCGCACCCACATCTCCCGGGGCGAGGCGCGCGTCGTGGTCGGCTGTATCGGCGACGAGGCCCACCTGTCCGAGGCTGCGCTACGCATCCTCCCCGGCGTGGAGTCCGTCACCCCGGTGCAGAAGCCCTACAAGCTCGCCGCTCGTGAGTTCGCCGCGGAGCCCAGCGTGATCCGCGTCGGGGACCGCGCCGGCGCCACCCTGGGGGGGCGCGAGCTGGTGGTCATCGCCGGCCCCTGCTCGGTGGAGGGGCGCGAGATGCTGGAGGAGACCGCCCGCGCGGTGCGCGCCGCCGGGGCGGGGATGCTGCGCGGGGGCGCCTTCAAGCCGCGCACCTCCCCGTACGCCTTCCAGGGGCTCGGCAAGATCGCGCTCCGCATGCTGGCGGAGGTGCGCGCCCGCACCGGGCTCCCGGTGGTCACCGAGGTCATGGACACCCGCCAGGTGGAGCTGGTGGCCGAGCACGCCGACGTGCTCCAGGTGGGCGCGCGCAACATGCAGAACTTCGCCCTGCTTTCCGAGGTGGGGCGGGTACAGCGCCCCATCCTGCTCAAGCGCGGGCTCGCCGCCACCGTGCGCGAGCTGCTCATGGCCGCCGAGTACGTGATGGCGCAGGGGAATCGGGACGTGATCCTCTGCGAGCGGGGGATCCGCACCTACGAGACCGCCACCCGCAACACCCTGGACGTGGCGGCGATCCCGGTTCTCAAGGCGGAGACCCACCTGCCGGTGATCGTGGATCCCAGCCACGCCGGGGGACGGGCGGACCTGGTGGCCCCGCTGGCCTTCGCGGCGGTGGCGGCCGGCGCCGACGGACTGATCGTGGAGGTGCACCCCTGCCCGGAGCAGGCGGTCTCCGACGGCGACCAGTCGCTCACCCTCCCCGCCTTCGCGGAGCTGATGCGCGCTCTTCGCCCCTTCGCGGCGGCTGCGGGGCGGACCCTGGCCCCAGGAGAGCCCGATGCAGTCCAAGAGGCAGCATGACCGAACCGGCGGAGGCAACTTCCGCAGAGCACAATCTGAAGCGGCTCCGCGAGGAGATCGAGCGGGTCGACCGGGCGATCGTCGAGCTGGTGGCCGAGCGCGTGCGGCTCGGGCGGGAGATCGGGGCGGCGAAACGCGCCGCCGGCCTTCCGACGCTGGACCCCGCGCGTGAGGCCGCGGTGGTCCGGCGCGCCGGAGCCCTCGCCCGCGAGGCCGGGCTGGTGGACGAGGAGATGCGTACCCTCTTCTGGCACCTGATCGGGATCTCGCGCCGCGCGCAGGTCGAGGAGTGAGGGAGGTCGGGAGCGTCGCCGTCGTGGGGCTCGGCCTGATCGGCGGCTCCCTGGCCCGCGACCTGGCGGCGCGCGGGGTGCGGGTGCTCGCCCATGACCGCGACCCGGCGGCGGTGAGCGCGGCGCTCCGGGAGGGGGTGGTGCACGCCGCCCTGGGTGCCTCCCTGGAGGGGGTGGAGGAGGTGGACCTCCTGGTGCTCGCCGTCCCGGTGTCGGCGGCGCCCGCCGTGCTCGCCCGGGTCCTCCCCCGCCTCGGCTCCGTGCGTCTGGTCACCGACGTGGGGAGCACCAAGGAGAGCGTGTGCTCCGCTGCCGCGTCGCTAGGGATCGGGGACCGCTTCGTGGGCTCCCACCCCCTCGCCGGCTCCCACCGGTCCGGGTGGAGCGCCTCTCGGGAGGGGCTGTTCCGCGGCGCCCGTGTCTTCCTGACTCCCACCCCTCACACCCGCGAAGACGCGCTGTCCCTGGCCCGGGAGGTGTGGACCGGGATCGGCGCGCGCCCGGAGACCCTGGACGCCACCGGGCACGACCGCCTCCTGGCCTGGACCAGCCACCTCCCCCAGGCCGCCGCCTCCGCCCTCGCGCGCGCCCTCGCCGGTGCGGGGATCCCGCCTGCGGAACTGGGGCCCGGCGGGCGCGACGCCACCCGCCTGGCTGCCAGCTCCCCGGAGATGTGGACAGCGATCGCCCTGGACAACGCCGTCCCGCTGTCCACCGCGGTCGAAGCGCTCCACGCCCAGCTCGGTGATCTCCACGCCGCCCTCCTCCGGCGCGACCCCGAAGCCCTCCGGAGCTTCTTCACCGCGGCCCGCGAATGGGCGGACGGTGAGGATGCCCCCCCGCCTGCCCTCCCGGCTCCGTAGCGCCCCCACCCATCGCCTACCCGACGCACAAACCATTACGGGAACGCGGCTTGCAATCATATGCCCGCCGCCCGAAACCGTCGGGACCGAGGGATGGAAACCAGAGGAGGCCCCCCATGGACCACAACGATCGCAGCCACTCCGAGAACCCGGACCGCTCCGGGATGCACGGGATGTCCGAGAGCGGGATGCGGCGCGACTCCGGCACCCCGGACCGCGGCGCCCGCGAGAGCCTGGGCGGGAGCCGAACGATCTCCGACCGCGAGCGCTCCCCCGAGGACGGCCTGCACGGCGTCGCAGAGGAGCGCGGCCGGATGGGCGGCTACGGGTACGACACCCCCGCCGACGTGCAGCAGGCGTCCGACGCGGAGCGCCCGGAGCGGGACGACGGTTCCTCCGGCGGGCGCTGAGCGCCTCAGGGAGCGCCCCGGACCCGGGGCGCTCCCTGAGCCGGTTCCGGGCGCGTTCGGCACCCGCTCCCGCCGGGGAGCGTGACTTCGGGGCCTGCTTCCCCCATATTGAAGGGAGCCGAGCCGCGCCCGCGCGGCCCCCCATCCGGGCTTCCCGCCCCGCATCCTGTTGCATTTTTTGCTCTTCCCGCGCATCTTCACTCCCCAAAGGTGAGCAACTCGGCGCTGATCACCGGTGCCACCGGGTTCGTCGGGAGCCACCTCGTCGAGCGTCTCGCCGCGTCCGGGTGGCGTCTCCGCGCCCTGGTGCGCCGTACCAGTGAGGTCGCCCACCTGGAGCGGCACGGAGTGGAGCGGGTGGTGGGCAGTCTCGCCGACCCCGACTCCATCGCGTGCGGAGCGGAGGGCGTGGAGGTGGTCTTCCACCTGGCCGCGGTGACCGCGGCCCCCGGCGAGACGCAGTACCTGCAGGCCAACGCCGTAGGGACCGGAGCCGTGGTGGAGGGGATCCTCCGCACCTCCGTGCGTCCCCGGCGGATGGTGTATCTCAGCTCCTACGCCGCGTGCGGCCCCTCCCCGGACGGGCGCCCGCGGACCGTCGAAGAAACTCCGCACCCCCTGACCGGGTATGGACGGAGCAAGCTGGAGGGGGAGCGGCGCCTCCGTGCGCTGGAGGGAACCGGGGTGGATGCGGTGGTGGTCCGCGCTCCGGCGGTATACGGTCCACGGGACCGGGCGCTCCTCACCTACTTCCGCCTGGTCAAGCGGGGGATCGCCCCCTCCCCTGCGGGGGAGCGGCACCTCCATCTGATCTACGCTCCCGACCTGGCGCGCGCCCTGGAAGGGGCCGCCGCGGCCCCGCCAGGGACGTATGCGGTCGCGGAGCCCGTCGCGCATACCATGACCACCCTGGTGGACGAGATCGCGCGCGCGCTCGGGAAGCGGCCCCTGCGCATCCCGCTTCCCCCAACGCTGGTGCGGGCGGCGGCGGCGGTAACGGAGGGGGCCGGCCGGGTGGTGGGGATCACGCCGGCATTCAACCGGGAGAAGGCGGAGGAGATGCTGGCCCCGGGGTGGATCTGCGACCTGTCCGGATCCGGGGCGCTCCTCCCGCTCCACGAGGCGACGCCGCTGGCCGAGGGTGTCGCGCGCACCGCCCGGTGGTATCGAAACAACGGATGGCTTTGATGGCTACACACGAGGAGACGGTACGGAAGTCGGTGGATCTCTTCGACAAGTGCCGCCGCTTCACGGCGGCGCACGAGATGATCGGCCGGGGACTGTACCCGTACTTCCAGCCGATCGAGAGCTCCGAGGACACCGAGGTGGTGATCCGGGGCGAGCGCAAGATCATGGTCGGCTCCAACAACTATCTCGGCCTCACGCACCATCCGTACGTCCTGGAGCGCGCCCGGGAGGCGCTGTACCGCTACGGGACCGGGTGCACGGGGAGCCGCTTCCTCAACGGGACGCTGGACCTGCACGAGGAGCTGGAGGCCCGCCTGGCTCAGCTGCTGGGGCAGGAGGCGTCGCTGGTGTTCAGCACCGGGTATCAGACCAACCTGGGGGTGATCTCCACCCTGGTGACCCGCGGGAGCGTCGCCATCCAGGACCGGCTCAACCACGCCTCGCTGGTGGACGGGTCGCTCCTGGCCAACGGGGAGATGCTGCGCTTCCCCCACGCTGACATGGATGCCCTGCGTCGCGTGCTGGAGGCGCACGCCGGGAAGGGAGCGCTGGTGGTCACCGACGGGATCTTCTCCATGGAGGGGGATATCGCTCCGCTTCCCGCCATCGTGTCCCTGGCCGAGGAGTTCGGGGCCCGGGTGATGGTGGACGACGCCCACGCGGTGGGGGTGCTGGGCCCCTACGGCGGGGGGACGGCCGAGCACTTCGGGATGCAGGATCGGGTGGACCTCACCATGATCACCTTCTCCAAGTCCTTCGCCTCCATCGGCGGGGCGATCGCCGGGCCGGAGGAGGTGGTCCACTACCTCAAGCACCACGCGCGCACCCTGATCTTCAGCGCCAGCATGCCCCCCTCGGCGGTGGCCACGGTGCTGGCGTGCGTGGAGGTGATGGGGCGGGAGCCGGAGCGTCGCGCCCGCCTCTGGGAGAACGCGGACTACCTGCGGGGAGGGCTCCAGGCGCTGGGGTTCGATACCGCCGAATCGGAGACTCCCATCATCCCTGTGACCACGGGGCACATGGAGCACACCTTCATCTTCTGGCGGGCGCTCTTCGACGCGGGGGTCTTCACCAACCCCGTCCTCCCGCCGGCCGTCCCGGAGAGCGCGTGCCGGCTCCGTACCTCGGTGATGGCCACGCACACCCGCGACCAGCTCGACCAGGTGCTGGACGCCTTCGCCCGCGTGGGGCGCAACCTGGGGATCGTCCCCTAGCGCCCCTGCCGGTGCGGAGCCGCGCCGTCCACCCCTCTCCCCCCGGCCCCCAACCCGGGGCGCGCCCCGGGGAGTCG
>DATAAL010000658.1:0-1576 GCA_036260145.1 Longimicrobiaceae bacterium
TCCAGGTCGCCCTCTCCCTGGACACCGCCGAGGGCACGGGCAGGAGGCTGGCGGGGCTGACCGTGAGCGGAGTGGGCGCGGAGCTCGACTTCGTCAAGTTCGACCTGTCGCTGAACCTGGTGGCGACCTCCCAGGGGCTGCACGGCGCCCTGACCTACAGAGCGGACCTGTGGGAGCCCGCGACCATGCGGCGGCTCGTGCGCCACTTCGGCCGTCTCCTGGAGGCGGCGGTGGCCGGCCCGGAGCGGCGCCTCTCCGAGCTGCGCCTCCTGGACGACGAGGAGCGTGCCCTGGTGCTCCACGAGTGGAACGCACCCCCGCGCCAGGCGCCGCTGCGGTGCGTCCACGAGCTCTTCGTGGAGCAGGCCGCCCGCACCCCGGACGCCGTCGCGGTGACCTCCGGGCGCGCCGCCCTCACCTACGCGCAGCTGGAGCGGCGCTCCGCCGCGCTCGCGCGGAGGCTCCGCCGGCGCGGCGTCCGGCCGGAGACACCGGTGGGGCTGTGCGTCGAGCGCTCGGCGGAGATGGTGGCCGCCGTGCTCGGCATCCTCAGGGCCGGCGGCGCGTTCGTCCCCCTGGACCCGCAGTACCCGGCCGAGCGGCTGGCCTTCCTGCTGGCGGACTCCGGCGCGCGGCTCCTGCTGAGTGACGGCGCGGCGGGGAACAGGCTGGCGGGCTTCGCGGGCGAGACGCTGTGGCTGGACGGCGCAGGGGGGGAGCAGGAGGAGGCCGCGGAGGAGGCCCCACGCTCGCACTCGCCCTCTCCCGAGCACCTGGCGTACGTCGTCTACACCTCGGGCTCCACCGGCACCCCCAAGGGCGTGGCCGTCACGCACGGGGCGCTGGCGAACACGCTGCTCGTGGCGCGGGACGCCTTCGGCTTCCAGCCGGGCGACGTGGTGCCGTCGCTGGCGAGCTTCGCCTTCGACATCTGGCTCTTCGAGGCTCTCCTGCCGCTGCTCTCGGGCGGGAGCGTGCGGGTGGTGCCGCGCGAGCGGGTGATGGACGTGGCGGCGCTGGTGCGGGAGATCGAGGGTGCCACGGTGCTGCACGCCGTCCCCGCGCTGATGCGGCAGGTGGTCGACGAGGTCTCTGCCGCGCGCGGCACGCTGCCGGGACTGCGGCGCGCCTTCGTGGGAGGAGACGCGGTGCCGCCGGAGCTGCCGGGGGCGATGCGGGAGGCGTTCCCCGGCGCGGAGGTGCGGGTGCTCTACGGCCCCACGGAAGGGACCATCATCTGCGCCGCGCACCGGGTGAGCGGCGGGGGAGGGGCCGTGCGGCACGTGCTGGGGCGGCCGCTGGGGAGCGCGCCGCTGTACGTGCTGGACGGGGCGGGGGAGCCGGCGCCGGTGGGGGTGCCGGGCGAGCTGTGCATCGGGGGAGCGGCGTTGGCGCGGGGCTACCTGGGGCGGGCGGAGCTGACGGCGGAGCGGTTCGTGCCGGACCCGTTCGCGACGGAGGCGGGGCAGCGGATGTACCGCACGGGGGACCGGGCGCGCTGGGGCGCGGACGGGGTGCTGGAGTTCCTGGGGCGCGTGGACGCGCAGGTGAAGGTGCGGGGCTTCCGGATCGAGCC
>DATAAL010000659.1:0-2705 GCA_036260145.1 Longimicrobiaceae bacterium
GGGGAACCGGCACCACCGTGTCGGCGGGGAGCACGATCTCGCGCCCGTCGCCGTCCAGCGCGAATCCGGCGCTCACCGAGAGGGGGGTGCCGCCGGTGCCGGTTCCCAGGACGAGCCCCCACGCCACCCCGGGGGTGTGCAGCATGGAGTTGTGGGCGCGGCGCATCCCCAGGTGGTATGCCTGCTCGGCGTCGAAGTCGTCGACGCGCAGGAACTGGTGGTCGAAGTAGTTCAGGCGCTTGGTCGGCGGAAGCATCAGAGATCTCCTGGTTTCGCAGCGGGGACCAGCAGGGTGTCGACGCCGATCTGCGAGTACACGCCGATCTGCATCGCGGGGGTGAGCACGTCCAGGTGGTAACGGGTGTGGGCCGGCTTCTCGAGGTCCAGGACGGCGCGGGCCAGCGCCTCGAACCGGCGCCGCACCTCCGGGTTGGGCCGGGGGAGCCGGAGGAGGGCGTGGAAGACGTGGGGCGCGCCTCCGCCCAGCTGCGCGTCTGCCCCGATCGTGGAGGACACTCCGATCTGGAAGGAGGTGGTCCTCTCCGTGATGCTGGGCGAGAGGCCGCCCGAGAAGAGGCGGAGGAGATCCTCCACCCCGCGCCGGGTCCCCCGCAGCCGGTAGAGCGGGACGGCGCTGGCCACCAGGGAGCGCGCCAGGCTGCGCCGCTTCCGGGCCGCGTCGTCCGTGTCCTCCACTGCCGCGTCCACGTCCAGGTCGCCGCGCAGGGTGAGCCCCACCCACCCCGCCAGCCAGTCCAGGAAGCCGGTAGGGGTCCGCTCCGGGTCGAGGTAGTCGGGGACACGGTCGATGAGCTCGTCGAGCCCGGGCTCGGCGGGGTCGCCCACTCCGGTGAGCAGGTGCTCGAACGCCAGGAGGAAGCGGCCCAGGAAGGGGTCGCCTCCCTCGCGGAAGACTGCGGGGAGGTGGTCCAGGTACGAGCTGGCCTGCCCCGGCCGGCAGTCGTTCAGTCCCACAGGCGCCTCCCCTCGCAGTCGAGGGCGAGCTCCGGTCCCGCGATCTCGCGCGGGTCGATGCGCACCGCCTGGTTGTCGCGGTCCTCGGGCGCCAGCAGGCGCCGGGGCTCCGCCTCGAAGCGCACGTGGACGAGCCGGGTGTCGTCCACCTCCGGGAGGGCGCGGACCGCGGCGCTCACGACGGCGGCCTTCACGCTTTCCAGCGCGCTCCCGTCGGGACCACCGTGGAAGGGGTGGAAGACGTCCCGCACGGCGCCGCTCACCGCCCGCTCCAGCTGCGCTGCCGTGACGTGCCGCACGGGGGTGAGCGACACCCGCACCCGCACGGGGACCACGGCGGCGGCCACGAGCACGTCCTCGGGGCGGAGGTCGGCCCGGGGGAGGTGGTGCGCAGCCAGGGCGAGCCCCACCTGCTCACCGGTCTCGGGGTGCCGCACCTTGGCGGCGGCCACGCAGCCGGAGCGCCCGTCGGGGCAGGTGCTGGAGAGGCGCAGGTCCACCACCTGGTCCACCCCGTACACCCCCTCGATCACCCCGTACAGGTCGGAAACGTGCACGTCGCGGCCGAACGGCCAGCCCTCCCCGCCGGGGCCGCCCAGCAGCGGGTCGAGCCAGGCTGCCACCGCCTCCAGCACGCCCCGCCGCACGTCGGTCGCCGCCACCCGGTCCCACGACGCGCGCAGCGTGTCGGGCGATGCGGGGTCGGGGACGTCGGCACGGCGGATCACCACCGCCTCCACGCGCACCGGCACGTAGACGGGGGCCATGACGTGAACGCGGGTGCCCAGCAGCCGCCGCTCCTCGAGGAACCCCCACACCGCGCGGCGGGTGGCCTCGGCGGCCACGGGGGGAGCGGCGCCGGACAGCGGCGGAGGAGGCCCGTCCTCCCTCCGGGGAACCACCAGCACGCTCACCTGGCCCGGCATGTCGCGCGCGCGCTCGGCCTCGCTCCCGGCGCCCAGGTAGCGGCGCGGGACGCAGCGCGCGCGGGCGATCGGCGCCACGCCCGAAGGCAGCCCTCCCGCGCCGGGAGGAAGCCGGGTGACGCGGTGCCACTCCACCAGGGAGCCGCCCGCGGCCTCCTCGTCCCGGACCCGCGCCAGCCAGGCGTTGAAGGCGGAGGTAGCCAGCCGCTCGTAGTCGGCCGGGGTGACGGCGCGGTAGGCCTCGCGCAGCCGGACGACGGTGGCGCGCACCTCCTCGTCCAGGTCGCCGCCGCCCTTCCACTCGGGGCCGTTCAGCAGCTTCAGGAAGCTCTGCACGCTGGCGTCGGGGACCTGGTTGGCGCGCCACACCAGCATCTCGGCCAGCCAGGCGAAGAGCTCGACCAGGGTGATCCCCGGGTCGGACGGGTTGTGGTTGGTCCACTCCGGGGAGAAGGACGGCAGGAGCGTGCGCGCCTCCTCCAGCAGGTCGGCGTAGCCGAGGTCGTCCAGGTCGGGGAGCGGGATCGCCATGGGAGTCCTCCACTCAGTCGTCGGAGCCGCCGGTCACCCGCACCGTGTGCGGGCCGGAGTACACCAGGAAGAAGGGGGTGCGCGCGGCCGGGGTCGCGCGCACCTCCAGGCGGCGCACGTGGTCCACGCCCGGGACCGCCTCGACCACGGCGTACAGGTCGGAACGGTGGGGGCGTCGGCCGAGGGGCCATCCCGTCCCGCGGGGCCCGCCGGTGAGGGGGTGGAGGAAGGCCGCCAGCCGCGCGGGGAGCGACGCCTGCACGCCGGCCGCGG
>DATAAL010000660.1:0-4657 GCA_036260145.1 Longimicrobiaceae bacterium
GCCGAGCCGCGGTAGTTGGGGCGCAGCACCAGCGCCCCCCGGGCCAGCCACTGGAGCACCGGGTACACGTACCCGGCGACGGGCGCGGGGTAGTCGATGCTGGTGGGTCCACCGTGGATCACCACGAAGAGCGGATAGCGGCGGGTGGGATCGAAGCCGCGGGGCTTGTGCAGGACCCCTTCGACCCGCTCCCCATCGGTGCTGGTCCAGCTCACCACCTCGCTGGTGCCCAGCCCCCACCCCTCGATCTGCCGCGACAGGTCGGTCACCGCCACGGGACGGAGCGGGGCCAGCGGGGTGCGGTACACCTCCGCGACGGTGGTGGGGGTCTGCGCCAGCAGGGCGAGGGTGCGGCCGTCCGCGGAGAAGTCGAACGCCAGCACGGCGTCCGGGGTGCCGGCGAGCCGCCGCGCCCGCCCGGTGCCCGGGTCCACGGCGTACAGGTGCCGCCGGGTCCCCTCCCAGGCCAGCAGGTAGATCCCGGTGGGGGTCCAGGCCAGGCTCCCCAGCTGCTCGTCGATCTCCGCCGCCAGCCGGACAGGGGTCCCGCCCGCGGCGGGGATCTTCGCGATCTGCCCGTTGGTGTAGAAGCTGGAGGTGGTGTCCCCCGCGGCCGTGGAATAAAGCACCCAGCGGGAGTCGGGCGACCAGACGGGGTTCCCCTCGTACCCGGGCCCCGCCACCAGCGGGCGGCTCTCCCCGGAGGCCAGGGTGAGCACCCAGAGGTCGGCGGTGGAGGTGGAGTTGATCAGCGGGTCGGAGCGGCGCTCGAAGGCGATGCGGGTCCCGTCCGGCGACCAGGCGAACCCGTTCACGGTGAAGTCCTCCCCGCGGGTCAGCCGGCGGGGCTCGGGCACCGCGGGGCAGAGGCTCCGGGTGCGCACGGAGTCCGCCGCCCGGGCGGAGTCCGCCCGCGCGGGGGCGGGGCAGGTGGCGCCGGCCCAGAGGTCGGCGGGGACATCCACGCTCCACAGGTGCGCCTGACGGAACTCGCCATCCTCCACCGCGAAGTCGCCGTAGCGCTCCTTCCGCCTCCGCATCCGGTCGTCCTCCGCCTCCGTGGAACTGAAGGCGATGCGCTTCCCGTCCGGCGACCACCGGAACGCGTTCACCCCCTCCTTCACGGCCGTCAGCTTCTGCGCCTCGCCGCCCGCGGCGCGGAGGACGTAGACCTGGTTCCGGTCCCCGCGGTCCGCCAGAAAGGCGATCCAGCGCCCGTCCGGCGACCACCGCGGCGACGTGCTGCTCCCCTTCTCGGTCCGGGTGATCTGGAAGGACGCCTCCCCCTGCCGCGCCATCCACAGCTCGGTATCGAAGCGGTTGTCCCGCCAGTCGGTGGTGCGGACGGTGTAAACGATGCTGCGGCCGTCGGGGGAGATGGCGGGGGATCCGGCGGTGCGGAGACCGATCACCTCCTCGAAGGAGGGGCCGGGGACACGGACTTGCGCGGCGAGCGGCGCCGGGCCCGCGGCGCAGGCCAGCGTGCCGCCGAGGAGGGCCGCCAGCACAGCGGGCGCCCGGATCGGGCGAGGTGTCATCATGCTCTCCGGAAGAGACGGGGAAGGAACGAAGCGTTCAGGGAGCATCCGGCGTTGAAAGTCTGGCGAGGGGCACCGGCGCACAAGGGCCGGCGGGCGCGAGCCGATCGCTCGACAAGCCGGTGCGGCTGCGCAGCCACTAGGGTCACGCCGGAGTTCGTGCGGCAGGCCAGGGCCGCGACGCGGGGGCCGGTGACGGTGGGCGAGCCGTTCCGGATGTGGCGCGGCGGATGGCGGTAGCCGGGCCGTGGCCCGCATCGCAGAAGGGGCCCCGGGAGCGTTCCCGGAGCCCCTCCGCGACTCCGCCCGGCTCGCCCACGGACGTGGTCGCCGGAGCATGACGCGACCAGCCGCTCCACGTCCTCCCGGGAGATGACCTCTCGGCCCACGTCCTCGCGGATGAACTTCTTGCGCCGGATCCGGGTGGTGGGCCACCGGCTGCGGAGCTTCTCGGATTCCCGTACGGGGCGGGGGGCGCCTACGAGCCCGATCGCGCGGCGGTACCCCCTCCCACGTTCCTGGCTTCCACGTAGAAGTTCTCGTCGACCCGAAACTGCCGGGGGTCCGCCAGCCGCAGGGGCGCCGACTTCCAGGCGGTCGTCGGCCGGAGGGTGGTGTACCCGTTCCCCGAGAGCATCACCTTCACCGGCATGTCGAAGCCGGGGACCACGTCGGCCCACCGGTACTCCAGTGTGGAGCCCCGGACCCGGTACTCCAGAACGGGGATCTTCGTGGTCGTCAGGTACTGCTCGAAGACCTTCCCCAGGTCGATCCCGGCGCGCCGGCTGATGTAGCGCTGCACCTGCTCGCCGGTGACCACCTGGTGCCGGAAGGTGGTGTTGAGCCCGCGCAGGATGCTCCGCCACCTCTCGTCGTCGCCGATGATCTGGCGGATGGTGTGCAGCATGTTACCGGCCTTGTAGTACATGTCGCCGGACCCCCGCTCGTTCACGCCGTAGCGGGCGACGATGGGGCGGTCGTTCTGCACGTTCCGGCGGCTACCGATGATGTACCTCGCGCCGGCCTCCTTCCCCTGCTGGCACTCGGTGTAGATCCCCTCCGAGTAGTTGGTGAACCCCTCGTGCACCCACATGTCGGCGATGTCGCGGGTGGTGATGTTGTTCCCGAACCACTCGTGGCCGGCCTCGTGGATGATGATGAAGTCCCACTGCAGTCCGTGGCCGGTTCCGGAGAGGTCGCGCCCCAGGTAGCCGTTCCGGTAGCGGTTGCCGTAGGCGATGGCGCTCTGGTGCTCCATCCCCAGGTGCGGGGTCTCCACCAGCTTGAAGCCGTCCTCGTACCAGGGGAAGGGCCCGAACCAGTGCTCGAAGCACCGGAGCAAGGGCCTCACCTGCTGGAACTGCCGCCGGGCCACCTCCAGGTGGTGGGCGAGCGGCCAGTAGTCCAGGGTCAGCGTTCCACCCTCGCCCCGATAGGTGTCGCTGAAGTGCGCGTACGTCCCGGCGTTGACCGCCACGTCGTAGTTGTTGATGGGACTGGCGACGAACCACTCGTAGGTCGTCGTGCCGTCGCCGTTGCGGGTGGTGCTCCGGAGCCGGCCATTGGACACGTTCGTCATGGAGCCGGGGACGGTGATCGCCACGCGCTGGCTGTCCGGCTCCTCGGACTGGTGGTCCTTGTTGGGCCACCAGGCGCTGGCGCCCAGCCCCTGCACCGCGGTAGCCACCCAACGGTTCCCCAGGCTGTCCTGCGTCCACACGAAGCCGCCGTCCCAGGGCGCATTGCGGGCCGCGCGCGGCCGGCCCCCGTAGTGCACGGTGACGGTCTTGCGCGCGCCCACGGGCTGCGGCGCAGCCAGGGTCACGAAGAAGGCGTTGCCCTCCCGGCGGTACCGGAGGCTCCGGCCATCCTGCACCACGCTGTCGACCTGGAGGGGCTCCTGGAGGTCGATCTGCATCTCCCGCGCGGGCCTGGTCACCCGGTAGGTGATACCGTTGCGGCCGCGGATGCTGCTGTCAGCCGGGCTGACGCGCACATGCAGGTCGTAGAAGGTGACGTCCCACCAGGCGCGCTCCGGGGTGATGGAGCCGCGCAGGGTGTCCGCGCGGGTGAGGCGCCGCGGGACCTGCTGGGCGGCGGCGTCCGCGAGCGGGGACAGGACCAGGCAGGCCAGCAGGGCGATCGTTCGCATCGTCGGCTCGGGGTGGGGTTACGGGGTGTCCCTCGATGTGGGATCGGTCACCAGCGCCTGGAGCTTCCTCGGCGCGACCATGCAGTAGGACTGGACCACCTGCGCCTCCAGCTCCGCGTCGTCGACCCGGTCCAGGACGATCCCGATCCAGCCGTTCACCCCCACGTAGGGAGGAACGAAGTACTTCTCCGGCTCGGAGCGGACCAGGTGCTCCTGGACCCCCAGGGGCGCGTTGCACCACAGGGCGATGTGCCCGCTCCCGTGATGGTGGTTGTCGTACATGGCGAAGAGCCTCTTCTTCACCCGGAAGGTCGGCTCCCCCCACGCCTCCTTCTCCCACGCCTCCGGGAGCGCGAGGCAGATCCGCCGCACCCGGGCAAGGGCGTCCGTGCTCATGGGAGGGCGGGACTGCCTAGCGGGCCGCGTTCGCGCGCGCCATGGCGCGCGCGCGCCGCCACGTCTGCCAGAGCGCGGCGGAGAGCGCGAACCCGCCGATGCCGAAGAAGGTGTAGAATACCCCGAACCCGAACACGCCCCGCTGCCAGGCGAGGATGCCGGAGTACAGGTTGAACAGGCCGAAGGCGGCCGCGGCGAGCGCCAGGAACGGCGCGACGACCAGGAGCAGACTGGAGAGCATGATAGTGATCGATCGGGGAAGGGTTCACTGCCGGACGGTAAAGCTCGGGGAAGAGCCGCCGGACTGCAACCCCGCCCCACCTGCCGGACCCGGGCGCCTACCTCGCCGCCGGCGCGGCGCCCGGCCGCAGGATGCGCTCGAAGAACGCCCAGGTGCGGTTCCACGAGTCGATCTGTTCGGGCGAGTCGTCCCGCTCCAGCGTCTCGCGGTTGACGCGGCGGCTGAAGGTATGGCCGCCGCTGGAGGGGCCGGGGGTCGGGTTCCAGTAGATCCTGGTCTCGGCCAGGTCCGGCTTCCGCGCCACCAGCGCATCGATCAGCGGACGCGCCT
>DATAAL010000661.1:0-3185 GCA_036260145.1 Longimicrobiaceae bacterium
GGATGGCCGTCCCCTCCGCGTTGCGCGCCGCGCGCCCCACCGTCTGGATGAGCGAGCTGGCCGAGCGGAGGAAGCCCTCCTTGTCGGCGTCCAGGATCGCCACCAGCGAGACCTCGGGGAGGTCGAGCCCCTCGCGCAGCAGGTTGATCCCGATGAGGACGTCGAACTTCCCCAGCCGCAGGTCGCGCAGGATCTCCACCCGCTCCAGCGCGTCGATGTCGGAGTGGAGGTAGCGGACGCGCACCCCGGCCTGCACTCGGACATCGACGCCCTGGAGCGGGTGGAGATCCTCCGCGACCTGCGGCTGGGGAAGTTCGACGTGCTGGTGGGGATCAACCTGCTCCGCGAGGGGCTGGACCTCCCGGAGGTGTCGCTGGTGGCGATCCTGGACGCGGACAAGGAGGGGTTCCTCCGCTCCGACCGCTCACTGATCCAGACGGTGGGGCGCGCTGCCCGCAACGAGCGCGGGAAGGCGATCCTGTACGCGGACCGGATCACCGGCTCCATGCAGCGGATGATGGAGGAGACGGAGCGCAGGCGGATGATCCAGGAGGAGTACAACCGGGAGCACAGGATCATCCCCAAGAGCATCATCAAGTCGGTGGCGGAGATCGAGAAGTCCACCCGGGTGGCGGACGCGCGCACCCGCGCCGAGGTGGAGCCCACCGCGCGCAAGGTGGCGGAGTCCCGCGCGGCGTACGGGGCCCGCAAGCCCGAGGAGCTGATGCGGGAGCTGGAGAACGAGATGCGCGACGCGGCCGCGCAGCTCGACTTCGAGCGGGCGGCGCTGCTCCGCGACCAGCTCCTGGAGCTGCGGGCGGAGCTGGACGGGGTAAAGAAGACCACCGGGGCGGCGGCGCCCAGGCGCTCGCTGGGGGCGCTGCGGAGCGGCTGAGCGGATGGCGAGCGTGGCGTTCCTGACGGAGGAGGAGCTGGCGGCCTGGGGGGAGCGGGTCGGCAGGGAGGTGGAGGTCCCGGTGGTTCTTGCGCTGAACGGGGACCTGGGGGCAGGGAAGAGCACCCTGGCGCGGGCCATCGCTCGAGGGGCGGGGGTGGAGGGGCCGGTGCCGTCGCCGACCTTCAACCTCCTCTTCCGCTACCAGACGCCGCGCGGTACCGTGCACCACCTGGACCTGTACCGCCTGGAGCGGCAGGACGACGTGTGGGAGCTGGGGTGGTCGGATCTGGGGACCGGCCCGGACCTGGTGCTCATAGAATGGGCGGAGAATGCCGATACTCTTCTGCCGAATCCGCGCTGGGAGGTGACCCTGGAGGAGTACGGGGATCCGGAGCGGCGCCGGGTGGAGCTCGTGGCCGTGGGGGCGCCCCCCGAGCTGCCGCTCTTCCCAGCGGAGGGGGGCGCCCGGTGAGCGGGGCGCCGGAGGGGCCGGTCCTGGCGCTGGACACCTCCACCGCGGTGGGCTCCGTGGCGGTGGGGGTAGGGGACCGGCTCCTGTCGGAGATCGTACTCAGGGTGGGGGCGGGGCACTCCGCGGCGCTCCTCCCCGCCATGGACCAGGCGCTCCGCTCGGCCGGGCTCGCGCCGCGCGACCTGGCCGCCGTGGTGGTGGCGGGGGGGCCGGGGTCGTTCACCGGAGTGCGGATCGGTGCGGCGACTGCGAAGGGGATCGTGCACGCCACGGGAGCGCGCCTCTTCGCTTACTCGGGGCTCCTGGCCGCGGCGGGGGCGTGCTGGGGGGTGGAGCGGCCGGTGTGCGCGCTCTTCGACGCGCGGCGCCGGGACGTGTACGCGGCGTGCTACCGCTTCGCCGCGGGGGTGGAGGAGGTGTTCGGACCGGAGGCGCTGACGGTGGACGGGCTGCTGGAGCGCTTCCGGGGCGGTCAGCCCCCGCTCTTCACCGGGGAGGGGGCGCTGATCCACCGGGAGGAGATCGAGCGGGTCCCGGGGGCCAGGGTGGTCCCGGCGCACCTGGCCCTCCCCCGCGCCTCGACCCTCCTGGCGCTGCTCCGCGCGGCGCCGGAGGTAGGGTGGGTGGAGGACGCGGCGCACTGGGAGCCGGAGTACGTCCGTGCTTCCGGTGCGGAGCGGATCGCGGCGGCTGCCGGGGGGGCGGCATGAAGCTGAGCGAGGAAGTCCCCCGGACGGGCGATGCTCCGTTCCGCCTCCGCACCCTCACCGACGACGACCTGGAGCGGATCATGGAGATCGAGCGGGTCTCGTTCTCCACTCCGTGGAAGGAGGCCACCTTCCGCGGGCTCCTGCGCCGGACGGACACGGACCTGATCGGCGCGGAGCGGGAGGGAAGACTGGTCGGCTACGCGGTGTGCTGGACCGTGGTGGACCAGTCGGAGCTGGGGAACGTGGCGGTGGCGCCGGAGGCCCGTGGGAGCGGGGTGGGCCGGGCGCTGGTGGGCGCGGTGCTGGGGCGGGTAGGGGAGCGCGGGGCGCGCGAGTGCTTCCTGGAGGTGCGGGAATCCAACCGGGTGGCCCAGGCGCTCTACGAGGACATGGGCTTCCAGGTGGTGGGGCGGCGGCGCAACTACTACGCACTCCCCACCGAGGACGCTCTCGTCATGCGCCGTTTCGTGCAGGAGGTTTCCTGACGGGGGGTAGATCCCCCGTACGATGGGGTCGAACTCCCCAGCGGAGTTCGGCCCCCCCATCCAGAACGTGAGGAGGAGACGTGTCACGCAGCCTGAACAAGGCCATCATCATCGGCAACCTGGGCTCTGATCCCGAAGTCCGCACCACGGGGAGCGGAAGCCGGGTCGCGCAGTTCTCGGTGGCGACCAGCCGCCGCTGGACGACCGCCTCGGGCGAGCAGCAGGAGAAGACCGAGTGGCACCGGATCGTGGTGTGGGGAAAGCTGGTGGACGTGGTGGAGAAGTACCTGAAGAAGGGCCAGCAGGTGTACGTGGAGGGCGAGATCCAGTACCGCCAGTACGAGGACAAGGAGGGCGTCACCAAGTACAGCACCGAGATCAACGCCCGCGAGTTGATGATGCTCGGGGGGCGTGACGGCAGTGGTGGCGGTGGCGGCTTCGGAGGCGGCGCCAGCGCCCCGCGCGAGCGCGCGGCGGCGAGCGGCGCGGGGAAGGGCGGCCGGGGCGGGGACTACGACGACTTCCAGCCGCCTCCGTTCGGCGACGAGGACGACGACCTTCCGTTCTAGACCTCGCGGCGCGGTAGCTGCGCGGTCGGGGAAACGGTGGCGGGGGGGGGG
>DATAAL010000662.1:0-2619 GCA_036260145.1 Longimicrobiaceae bacterium
CGCCAGCTCGACCAGCGCCAGGAGGTGCGCGTCCACGGCGTGCACGCCGCCGGGGCCGATCAGCCCCATGAGGTGCAGCGTGGAGCCCCGCTCCCGGACCGCGCGGATCAGCTCCAGGAACGCCTGGTTGCGGTGGAACTCGCCCGTCTCGATCGCCCGGGAGATGCGCTGGAGCGACTGCATCACCACCCGCCCGGCGCCCAGGTTCATGTGCCCCACCTCGGAGTTCCCCATCTGCCCCTCCGGGAGCCCCACCGCGGGGCCGTGGGTGGTGAGTCGCGCCCGGGGGTAGTCACCCTCCTCCCACAGGTGCTTCCAGGCCGGGGCGTGGGCGCGCGCCACGGCGTTGTCGTCCGCCGGCTCGCGGAGCCCCCAGCCGTCCAGGATCACCAGCGCCACGCGAGGTCGGTCGTCCCGGAGGGGGGTAGGGCTCAAATCATTGCCGCTCAAGGGAATGGGTTGGTGGGCCATGGATCGGGACGTCGCGGGTGTCGATTGGCTCGGTTGACAGCGGCGGGCCAGTGCCCTATCGTGGGGAAAACCCCCTGCCGCGCCGAGAATCTACGCGCCCCCCCGGGGGCGTGCCACCCTGAAGGACCCCCGGTGAAGCCCGTGCCGTCCTGGTTTTTCCTGCTCTGCATCCTGGTGCCGGCGGTGCACGCGCCCGTGCACGCGCAGGCCGCCCGCCCGGCTTCGCCCCCGGCGGCCGCTGGACCCGTGGTGATCCACTCCACCCCCGGCGGGGACACCCTGGCCGTCCTCCCGGAGGACGCGCAGGTGCAGGCGGTCGGCCGGCAGGGCGAGTGGACGCGGGTTCGCGTGGAGGGGTGGACGCGCTCCCCGGTGGGCGGGAGCGCCGCCGCGGGGAGCCTCTCGCCGTCGGCGCTGCGCGCCAACCCGGACGCGCACCGCGGGACCCGGGTAACGTGGAGCGCGCGCTTCCTCGCCCTGCAGCGCGCGGACCCGGTCCGCACCGACTTCACTCCGGGTGAGCTCTACGTCCTGGCCCGCGACCCCAACGGGGAGCCGGGCTTCGTGTACCTCGCCGTGACCCCGCAGCAGGCACTGGCGATGAAGCGGCTCCTCCCGCTCCAGCCGTTCACGTTCGTGGGTCGCGTCCGCACGGGAGCGTCCCCCCTGATGGGCCATCCCGTCCTCGAGCTGGTCGAGCTCAGGAGCTGAGCCGGCCGGCTCTTCCGCCGTTCCCGTAGTCACGGTTTCCACCGTCGTACCCTCAGCGCAGGAGCTGCCATGCCCCCCAGCCTGCTCGGTCTCGCCGCGTCCGTCTCCACCCTCTTCGCCCTCGGCACGGGGCTCGGCCTCGCCGCCACCCCCCGCGCCGCCTCGTCCGGCCCCGCCGCCGACTCCGTCCGCGTGCCCACCGCACGTCTGGCCCGCAACGTGTTCGGGCTGAGCGGTGCGCTCCGCGTCGCCATCGCGGACCCGCTCCAGACGCTGCGCCTGCCGCTGGTGTGGGACGGGAGCGCGCCGGCGCCGCTGACGTACGAGTGGAGCCCGATGGCCGGGACGATGGTGGGGACGCGCGGGCCGCGGCTCCTGGGGACACCGGTGGGGGCCGGGCAGCTCCCGGGAGAGCCGGTCACCGGGGAAGGGGTGCGTGCCCCGGAGGGGTACGGCGCCTGGCGGCTCCTGCTGCGGGGGAGCGGGTGGAGCCAGGAGGTGTCTGACCTCACGGTGCTCACCCGCGTCCCGCTCGCCGAGAAGCGGGGCGGCTACGTGAACGGCTACTTCCTGGGGCGGTGGACCACGGAGGGGAGCGGCCGCACCGACCGGTATGCCCCGCCCGCGGGGCTCATCGAGGTCACCCCGGAGAACCAGGACCTGCAGGTGTCGGAGCACTTCCGTCTGCGGAACTTCCTCACCAAGAACCAGTTCTCGGTCTGGCCCAAGTACATCGCCCTGGACCTCCGGCTGATCGACAAGCTGGAGCTGGTGCTGCAGGAGCTGAACTCGATGGGGATCCGCGCGGACCACATGGCGGTGATGAGCGGGTTCCGCACCCCCGCGTACAACCAGGAGGGGGTCGGTGACGGCGGGCGCGCCCAGCTCAGCCGCCACACCTACGGGGACGCCTCGGACGTGTGGGTAGACAGCGATCGGGACGGCTACATCGACGACCTGAACCAGGACGGACGCCGCGACGTGCGCGACGCCGAGGTGATGCTGCGGGCGGTGGAGCGGGTGGAGGCGAGATATCCGGAGCTGGTCGGTGGGGCGGGGGTGTACCTGGACAACGGCGCGCACGGGCCGTTCATCCACATCGACGTGCGGGGGAGCCGGTCGCGCTGGTAGGGGTTTCTCTTCGAGGGTGATATCGAGGGGCCCGTTCATCCGGTCTGGATGGACGGCCCTCTCGCTCTTTCAGGTGAGGTCTGGCGCAGGGGCCGCTACAGAGCCCGGCGAAACTGCCCGCCGGTCTCTTCCGCGGGGCCGGTGAGCCCCGCAAACCGCGCGGGTCTCCCCGGCTGCGGAGGGAGCCCCACGATACCGCTGTGGGTCTCCCTCCGCACATCTCTTGAGGGGTACTGCGGGAACGGCATCCCCCCCGAACTTGCCCCCTCGATCCCCCACAAGGCGGAAGGGGAGCACTACGAAGAC
>DATAAL010000663.1:0-1947 GCA_036260145.1 Longimicrobiaceae bacterium
GACCGGAACTTCAACCGGGTCCCGGTGGGGGTGCCGGGGGAGCTTCACATCGGGGGGGTGAACGTGGGCCGGGGGTATTTTGCGCGCCCCGGGCTCACCGCGGAGAAGTTCGTCCCCGACCCCTTCTCCGACTCCGGCGCGAGGCTCTACCGGACCGGCGACCTCGCCCGCTATCTCCGCGACGGGAGCATCGAGTTCCTCGGGCGCATCGACCACCAGGTCAAGATCCGCGGCTTCCGCATCGAGCCGGGGGAGGTCGAAGCGGAGCTTCTCCGGCTGGACCCGGTCCGGGAGGCGGTGGTGGTGGCGCGCGAGGACCGCCCCGGAGACCCGCGGATCGTGGCGTACGTGGTCCCGTCCGAAGGCCGGCTCCCCGGGACCGCGGAGCTTCGCGACGCCCTCCGCGCCCGCCTCCCCGAGCACATGGTCCCCTCCGCGGTCGTGGTCCTCCCGGCGCTCCCCCTCTCCCCGAACGGGAAGGTGGACCGGAGCGCCCTCCCCCCGCCCGGGGGCGCCGCCCCGGCGCGGCGGGAGGAGCACGCCGCCCCGCGCGACGAGCTCGAAGTGTCGATCGCGCGGATCTGGAGGGAGGTCCTGGACGCGAGGGAGGTGGGGATCCACGACAACTTCTTCGACCTCGGGGGCCACTCGCTCCTCCTCCCGCGCGTACTTTCCGGCCTCCGCCAGGTGACGGAGCGGGAGCTCTCGGTCATCGACCTCCTCCAGCGTCCCACCGTGGCCGCGCTGGCGGAGTTCCTGAGGGAGACCCACCGTGCCCCCTCGGCCCCGTCGTTCGTCGCCGTGGGAGCGCGCGCGGGCAAGCAGATCGCCGCGCTCGACCGGCAGCGCCAGCTGGCCGCGCAGAGGAGACGGGACCGTGAGTGAGCCGGTGTCCGCCGCCCTGGAAGGGATCGCCGTCGTCGGGATGGCAGGACGCTTCCCGGGGGCGGAGAGCGTCGATGCGCTGTGGCGGAAGCTGCGCGCGGGGGTGGAGTGCATCCGGCGCTTCACCGATGCGGAGCTGCGGGAGGCCGGCGTGCCGGAGGTGCTCCTGGAGCATCCGGCGCACGTGCGGGCGCGGGGATACCTGGAGGGGGTGGAGGAGTTCGACGCGGGCTTCTTCGGATACCCCCGGCGGGAGGCGGAGATCACCGATCCGCAGCACCGGCACTTCCTGGAGTGCGCGTGGGAGGCGCTGGAGCACGCGGGGTACGACCCGGGGCGCTGCCCGGGCCGGGTCGGCGTCTACGCCGGCTCCAGCATGAACACCTACCTCCAGGTCCTCAACTCCCTCGAAGACTTCGGGAGGGCGCTCGGGGGGATGCAGGCCCTCGTCTCCAGTGACAAGGACCATCTCGCCTCCCGCGTCGCCTACAAGCTGAACCTGGGAGGGCCGGCAGTGGTGGTGCAGACGGCGTGCTCCACCTCGCTCGTGGCCGTCCACCTCGCCTGCCAGGCCCTACTCAGCTACCAGTGCGACGCGGCGCTCGCCGGCGGCGTCTCCATCGTCCTGCCGCAGGAGCAGGGCTACCTGTACCAGGAGGGCAACATCGGCTCCCCCGACGGGCACTGCCGGGCGTTCGACGCGCGCGCCGGGGGAACCGTCCTCGGGAGCGGGGTGGGGATCGTGGTGCTGAAGCGGCTGGACGACGCGCTCGCCGACGGCGACACCGTCTACGCCGTGATCCGCGGCTCCGCCATCAACAACGACGGCTCCGAGAAGATCGGGTACACCGCGCCGAGCGTACGCGGCCAGGCGGAGGTGATCGCCGAAGCCCAGGCGCTCGCGGGGGTATCGCCGGAGAGCATCACGTACGTGGAGGCGCACGGGACCGGCACCGCGCTGGGCGACCCCATCGAGGTCGCCGCCCTCACCCGCGCCTTCCGCGCCGGCACCGCCCGCCGCGGCTACTGCGCCCTCGGCTCCGTCAAGACCAACCTCGGCCA
>DATAAL010000664.1:0-3720 GCA_036260145.1 Longimicrobiaceae bacterium
CCCAGCCCGGCCTCGGCGTGGCCATCAGGAGCGGCGAGGTGGCGGCGGCCTCCACGCCCCCGGCGGGGCTCACCAGGATGGCCTTGACCCCGCTGGTGCCTACGTCCAGTCCCAGGAACAGGGTGTCCGGCACCTTACCGCGCCCCCAGCAGGATCTCGATCGTGATCTGGTCGAGACGCTCGTAGGCGTACCCCTGCGCGCGGATGGTGGGCAGGTCGAAGGTCCGGCCCTTCAACTCCTCGGCGCCCTCGGCGCTGTAGACGAACGACGCCGGCGTGTCGCCGCCGCGCGAGCGCAGGTCGGCCAGGATCTGCCGGACCTCGGCGTCCTGGTTCCACTGCGCCGCCTTCTCCCTGAGGATCAGGTAGGTGCGCATGCACCCGCGGGCGAAGTCCCACACGCCCTCCTCGTCCTCGGTGCGGTAGGCGTGCGCGTCGAAGTGGCGCATGCCGTCATACCCGGCGTCCTCCAGCAGCTTCACCAGGAAGAAGTTGTCCTTGAGGTTCACCGCCCCGAAGCGGAAGTCCTGGTCGTAGCGCCCCGGCTTCTGGTCGTTGAGGTCGATGTGGAAGAGCTTCCCCGCGTCCAGCGCCTGCGCGACCCCGTGGGTGAAGTCGAGCCCCGCCATGGTGTCGTGCGCCACCTCGGGGTTCAGCCCCACCATCTCCGGGTGGTCCAGGGTCTCGATGAAGGCCAGCGCGTGGCCGATGGTGGGAAGGTAGATATCGCCCCGGGGCTCGTTGGGCTTGGGCTCCAGCGCGAAGCGGTAGCCGTACCCCTGCGACCGGGAGTACTCGCAGAGGAAGTTGAGCGCGTCGCGGAACCACCTCAGCGCCTGGCGGGGATCCTTGGCGGCGTTGGTCTCCACCCCCTCGCGCCCGCCCCAGAACACGTAGACCTCCGCCCCGAACTCCGCCCCCAGGTCCATGGAGCGCATGGTCTTCTGCAGCGCGTAGGCGCGCACCCGCGGGTCGTTGCTGGTGAAGGCGCCGTCGCGGAAGGCCGGGTCGGTGAAGAGGTTGGTGGTGGCCATCGGCACCCGCACCCCCGACTCCTCCAGAGCGGCGCGGAACTCCCGCACGATCCGGTCGCGCTCCGCGGCGGAGGCGTCGCGGGGGACCAGATCCTCGTCGTGGAAGTTCACCCCGTACGCGCCCAGCTCCCCCAGCTTGCGGACGATGTAGGGAGGGGAGAGGGCGGAGCGCACCGGCTCCCCGAAGGGGTCGCGGCCGACGTTGCCCACCGTCCACAGGCCGAAGGTGAAGCGGTGCCCCGGGCGAGGGGTGTACGAGTCCTGCGACGAGCTGGAATCCATGATCACGCTATGCAGTCGGGCGGACGATTCGGGAATCCGGAGCCGGCGCGGCGTCCTACGCGGCCGCTGTCTCGCCGAGCCCCGCCATCAGGCGGAGGAGCCTGTCCTCGGTGGCCTGCTCGCGGGGGACCTCGCCCACGATCCTCCCCCCGCGCAGCACCAGGATCCGCCCGGAAAGGGTGATGACCTCGGGGAGCTCGCTGGAGATCAGGAGGACGGCGTTCCCCTGCGCGGCCAGCCGGTCGATCAGCGCGTGGATCTCCGATTTGGCGCCCACGTCCACCCCGCGGGTGGGCTCGTCCAGGATCAGGATGCGCGAGCGCGCCGCCAGCCACCGCGCGAGCACGATCTTCTGCTGGTTCCCCCCGGAGAGCCCCGCGACCACCGCGTCCACGCCGGGGGTGCGGACCCGCAGGCGCTCGAAGTACTCCGTCGCCAGGGCGCGCTCCTCCCCGCGCCGGATCCAGCGGAAGCGCGAGAGCCGGTCCAGGATGGGGAGCGAGCTGTTGTGCAGCCCGCTCGCCGAGAGCACCAGCCCCTGGCGCTTGCGGTCCTCGGGGACCAACCCGATCCCCAGCCGGATCGCCTCGCCTGGGGTGCGGATCCGGACGCGCCGCCCCTGAACGTGGATGCTCCCCCGCACCCCGGGCTCCAGCCCGAACAGGGCCTGCGCCACCTCCGAGCGGCCCGCGCCCACCAGCCCGGCCAGCCCCACCACCTCGCCCGCGCGCAGGGTGAACGACACGTCCTGGAACTTCCCGGGGACGGTGAGCCCCTGCACGCGGAGCAGCTCCTCTCCGGGGTGGTTGGCCAGGTGGCTGGGGAAGTACTCCGTCAGCGAGCGGCCGATCATCAGCCGCACCAGCTCGGCCTCGGTGAGCCCCTCGACGGGGCGGGTCGCCACGTGCTTCCCGTCGCGCAGCACGCTTACCGAGTCGCAGAGGCGGAAGATCTCCGGCATCCGGTGCGACACATAGATGCAGGTGACGCCGCGCGCCCTGAGCCGCCCGATCAGCTCGTAGAGGCGCTCGGCGTCCACCTGGCCGAGGCTGCTGGTGGGCTCGTCGAAGACGATGATCCGCGCGCCGCTCCCCACCGCCGAGGCGATCTGCACCAGCTGCTGCTGCGCCACGTTGAGCGTGCCGAGCGGGCGGTACACGTCCAGGGTGGCGCCGATCTCCGCCAGCATCGCCGTGGCGCGGCGCTCCACCTCGCCGCGGTCCAACAGCCCGCCCCGCGCGGGGAGCGCGCCCAGGCAGAGGTTCTCGGCCACGGTCAGGTTGTCGCAGAAGGCGAGTTCCTGGTGGACCATCCCCACCCCGGCCTGCAGCGCGTCGCGCGGGCTCCCGAAGCGGACCCCCCGGCCGTGCACCACGAGCCGCCCCTCGTCCGGAGCGTGGATCCCGGCCAGGATCTTCCCCAGGGTGCTCTTCCCGGCCCCGTTCTCGCCGCAGAGGGCGTGGCACGAGCCCGCGGCGATCTCCAGGGTGACGTCGCTCAGCGCGAGCGCGCCCGGGAAGCGCTTGGTGATCCCCGCGAAGCGGACGGCCGGCTCGCTCATCCCGCGCTCAGCTCTGCCTCTGCAGGTACTTCGGATCCACGTCGGTGAACCCCCAGTCCCTGAGCTGCCGCGCCCAGGGGCCGAGGTTCTCGCGGGTCACGCGCACCGGCTCCATGGGGATGATCTCCGGGACCTGCCTCCCCTGGAGCCTGTCCACGATGGTCTTCACCCCCACGTACCCCCACTGGTACACCGGCTGCGCGATGAGCACCGGGGCGATCCCCCGCTCCACGTAGGCGAGCTGGGCCGGGAGCGCGTCCACCGCCACCACCTTGATGCGGTCGGGGTCCAGGTCGGTGAGCAGGGTCCGGGTGAAGAGCGGCCACCCCCCGACCATCGCCCAGCCGGTGATCTCGGGGTACGCGTTGTTGACCCGGATCACCTCGGCGGCGGCGTCCTGCGGGGTCTCGATGTGGTTGAACACGTCCACGACGCGGATCCCCGGGTGCTTCGCCGCCTCCTCCCGCACCCCCTGCGCGCGCCGCTGCAGGTTGGGCGCGTTCTGGTTCCCGGCCAGGATGGCGACGGCCCCCTTCCCCCCCATCTGCTGCGCCAGCTCGGCCATCACGCTCCGGCCGACCTGCACGTCGTCCACCCCATAGTAGGCAAACCTCTGCGACTGCGGCGCGTCGCTGTCGAAGGTCATCACCTGCACCCCGCGGGCGACGGCGTCGTTGATGGCCCCGGTGACCTTCCCCGCGTCGGAGGCGGCGATAAGGACGGCGTCCACCCCCTGGTTGACCGCCTGCTGGATACGCTGCGCCTGCACCTGCCCGTCCTCCTGCGGGGGGGTGAGCCAGAGGACCTCCACCTGCGGGCCTCCCGGCTGCTGCGAGATCTCCC
>DATAAL010000665.1:0-2711 GCA_036260145.1 Longimicrobiaceae bacterium
GACCCGCACTGGACGCTGCACGCGGCGGCGCAGCTCGGTTATGCGGAGCAGTGGTGGCCGGTGCAGTACCTGAGCGGGAAGGCGCAGCTGGAGCGGCAGCTCAAGCGGCAGCAGGAGCTTCTGGGTACGGCTACGATCTAGTCGGCGGTGGCGGTGGCTCCGGGACCGCTACAGAGCCCGGCGGAAACTGCCCCGCCGGTCTCTTCCGCGGGGGCGAGGAGCCCCGGATACTGCCCCGGGTCTCCCCGCCCCGGAGGGAGCCAGCCGAAACCGCCCGGCTGTCTCCCTCCGACCGGGATTTTATGGGTACTGCGGGAACTGCAAACGGCGGAACGACCTGGGGCGCACACTCACGGTGAACTCCGATGACGGCTGAGGGCGCTTACCTGGCGGGGCGGCACGCGGTGGTCACCGGGGGCGGGCGGGGGATCGGGGCCGCCGTCGCGGACGAGCTGGCGCGGCTGGGCGCCCTGCTCACGCTGATGGGGCGCGACCGGAAGCGGCTGGAGGCGCGGGTGCTCGACCTCCAGGCGCGATCCGGTGTCCCGGCCGCTGCCGTGCCCTGCGACGTGGCGGACGAGGAGTCGGTGGTGTCGGCGTTCGCGGCGGCGCGAGAGCGGTTCGGCGAGGTGCACGTGCTGGTGAACAACGCCGGACAGGCCGACGCCTCCGCCTTCTCGGAAACCACCCTGGAGTCGTGGGACCGGATGCTGGCGGTGAACCTGACGGGAGTGTTCCTCTGTACCCGGGAGGTGCTCCCCGCGATGATCGAGGCGCGGTGGGGTCGCGTGGTCAACGTCGCCTCGACCGCCGGGCTCAAGGGGTACCCGAAGACCGCCGCCTACTGCGCCGCCAAGCATGGCGTCGTCGGCCTGACCCGGTCCCTGGCGCTGGAGACGGCGAAGCTGGGGATCACGGTGAACGCTGTGTGCCCCGGGTACACCGACACAGAGATGGCCGATGCTGCCGTGGGGAACCTGGTGCGCGCTCTGGGGAAGTCGCCGGACGAAGCGCGGGAGATGCTCGCCCGCACCATGCCGCGCGGGACCCTGGTGCGCCCCGGAGAGGTGGCCAGCGTGGTGGCGTGGCTCTGCTCGCCCGGGGCCGCGGCGGTGACCGGGCAGGCGGTGGTGGTGGCGGGGGGGGAGGTGATGGCGGGGTGAATGGCGCTCATGCGTGTCCGGAGCACGCCCCCACCCGGCTCGCAGGCTCGCCACCCTCCCCCGTTCCGGGGGAGGGACATCTCCACGGTGCGGTACCTTCCTCGTGCAGGAGGAGCATGGACGAAACCAGACGGATGCGGGGCACCACGCCGGAAGTCGAGGCAAGGGCACGGGCTCTCCGGAAGGAGATGACCGACGCCGATAGTGCTCTCTGGCGGTCGCTGAGATATCGGCGGATTCGGGGGCTCCGCTTCCGACGGCAGCATCCCGTCCTAAGCTTCATCGTCGATTTCTACTGCCCTGCCCGGAAGCTGTGCGTGGAGCTGGACGGTGCCGTGCACGACTCTCCTGGGCAACGGGCGAAGGACGGGGCTCGCACTGTCGCTCTCAATGCTGCGGACTACCGTGTACTGCGCTTCCGCAACGAGGAAGCCCTGGCCGATCCGTCCTCCGTCCTGCGACGAATCAGATCCGCCCTGGACGAGACCGTGCAGCCGAACCTCGGAGATGCCCCTCCCCCGGAACGGGGGAGGGTGGCGAGCCCGAGCGAGCCGGGTGGGGGCGCCGCGGGGGAGTCGCCGCACCCGACCCGATCCCAGTACCCTCGGATCGCCTCGTGACCGCGACCAAGCTCCGAGCCGCCGACCTCCGCCCCTCCACCTTCCTCTGGGAGGTGGACGGCCCCGTCGCCACCGTCACCCTGTCCCGCCCCGAGCGGAAGAACCCGCTGACCTTCGGTTCGTACGCCGAACTGCGCGACACCTTCCGGCAGCTCGCCTTCGCCGTGGACGTCAGGGTGGTGGTCGTCACCGGGGCCGGCGGAAACTTCTGCTCGGGCGGGGACGTGCACGAGATCATCGGCCCGCTGGTGGAGATGAAGAACGCGGGGCGGATGGACGAGCTCCTCGCTTTCACCCGGATGACGGGCGACCTGGTGAAGGCCATGCGCGGGTGCCCGCAGCCGATCATCGCCGCCGTGGACGGAGCGTGCGCGGGAGCCGGCGCCATCATCGCCATGGCGAGCGACCTGCGGCTCGGGACCGCCCGCAGCAAGGTGGCCTTCCTCTTCACCCGCGTGGGGCTCTCCGGCGCGGACATGGGTGCCTGCGCCATCCTTCCGCGCATCATCGGCCAGGGACGGGCCAGCGAGCTGCTCTACACCGGGCGCTCCATGGGCGGGGAGGAGGCGGAGCGCTGGGGGTTCTACAACCGGCTGGTGGAGCCGGACGCGCTCCTGGACGAGGCGCGCGAGCTGGCCCGCTCTCTCGCGGCCGGGCCCACCTTCGCGCACGGGATCACCAAGCGCGCCCTCCACCAGGAGTGGAGCATGGGCGTCGACGAAGCCATCGAGGCCGAGGCGCAGGCGCAGGCGGTCTGCATGCAGACCGAGGACTTCGCCCGAGCGTACCGGGCCTTCGCGGCCAGGGAGAAGCCCGTCTTCGAGGGGAACTGATGCAACACCCCCCATCCCCCCGGCCCCCTTCCCCCGCAAGCGAGGGAAGGGGGGGCACCTCGAACGCACGGGGTAGTTCTCCCCTCTCCCGCTTG
>DATAAL010000666.1:0-4434 GCA_036260145.1 Longimicrobiaceae bacterium
ACCGCCGCGTTCGCCAGCGGCGTCCCCACCGGGAGGCTCGCCCACCGTGCTCCGGCGTCGCCGGCTTCCAGCAGGAGCGTGGTGGTGGTCACCGTCGTCTCCGTGAGCCCGAAGACGTGCAGCAGCGGCACGCCCAGCCCCGCCCACTGCGCCAGCCGCTCCGCCAGCACCCGCTCGCCTCCCATCAGCACCAGGCGCAGGCACCCGGGGAGCCGGGCGCCCTCCTCCGCCAGCTGCCGCACCCACTCGTGCCAGAAGGCCGTGGGCAGCTCCATGACGCTCACCCGCTCCCGCTCCACCACGCGCAGCAGCTCCGCCGGGGAGCCGAGCAGCTCGCCTCCCGAGAAGACCACGCAGGCGCCGCTGAGCCAGGCGGGGAAGACCTCCTCGATGAAGACGTCGAAGGCCGGCGAGGCGAACTGCAGCACCCGGTCGGCGGGCGAGAGCCCCATCCGTTCGCGCATGGCCTCGGCGTAGCAGACCAGCGAGCGGTGGCTGACCATGGCCGCCTTGGGCCGCCCGGTCGAGCCCGAGGTGTAGCACAGGTACGCCAGGCTGTCGCTCCCCAGCGCCACCGCCGGCTCGGCCGGCGCAGCAGTGTCCTCCAGCGTATCCACGCAGAGCACCGCAGCGGCGCTCCCGGGGAGCCGCCCGGCCAGGGAGGCACGGGTGAGCACCAGGGGAGCCCCGCTGTCGGCCAGGAGGTACTCCAGGCGCTCGCGCGGGTACTCGGCGTCCAGGGGCACGAAGGCGCCCCCGGCCCCGAGCGTGGCCAGCAGGGCGACGGCCAGCTCGGGCGAGCGGTCCAGGAAGAGCGCCACCGGCTGCTCCGGGGTCAGCCCGCGGGCGCGCAGGTGAGCGGCGAGGGCCGTGGCCCGCCGGTGCAGCTCAGCGTAGGAGAGGGTGTGCTCGCCGCAGGCGACGGCGGGGGCGTCGGGCCAGGCTGCGGCGCGCTGGGCGACGAGGTGGTGGACGAGGGCGTGCTCGGGAAAGGGGCGACGCTCGCCCCGGGCGTCGTGGAGGAGCCGGGCGCGCTCGGCGGGACGCAGGAGGGAGACGTCGGCGAGGCGGCGCCGGGGACGAGCAACCATCTCCTCCAGCAGGGTCTCCAGGTGCCCCGCCATCCGCTCCGCCGTCTCCGCCTCGACGCGAGCATGCTCGTACCGCAGCTCGGCCCGCAGCCGGGCATCGACCACGGCCGAGAGCACCAGCGGGTGATCGATGTGCTCGGTCCCCCCGCTGCTCCGCACCCGCAGCTCGCCGAGTCCCTCCCCCAGCCGCTCGTCGATCGGATAGTTCTCGAAGGCGACCAGGCTTTCGAACAGCACTTCGCCGGCGGGGACCTCGCTCCACCTCTGCACCTGTACCAGCGGGCTGTACTCGAACTCCCGCGCCCGCACCTGCTCCGCCTGGAGCGCGCCCAGCCACTCGCCCAGCGTGGCCGCGCCGTCGAGGCGTACCCGCACGGGGAGGGTGTTGATGAAGAGGCCGACCATCTCCTCCACCCCGGCAAGCTCCGACGGCCGCCCGGAGACGGTGGTGCCGAAGACGACGTCCTCCTCGCCGGACCAGCGCGAGAGCAGCAGCGCCCAGGCGCCCTGCACCAGGGTACCCGGCGTCACGCCCCAGCGGAGCGCCTGCTCCCGCAGCGCCTGCGTCCGCTCGGTCCCGAGCTCCACCCACACCGCTCCGGAGCCCCGCCCGGTCCCGTCCACGGCCCCCGGGCGGACGGGGAGCGGCGTGGGCGCGGTGAATCCCGCCAGGGTCTCTCTCCAGAAGGCCTCCGCCCGGGCGAGGTCCTGCCGCTCCAGCCAGGCCACGTACTCCCGGTACGGCCGACCCTCGGGCAGCTGCATCCTCCCGCCCCGTGCATGCGTGGCGTAGAGCCCCAGCACGTCGCGGAAGAGGACGCCGAGGCTCCACCCGTCCAGGATGAGGTGGTGGTGCGTCCAGACCAGCCGGTGCACCCGGTCCGCCACCCGGAACAGAGCCAGCCGCATCAGCGGCGCCTTCGCCAGGTCGAAGCCCTCGCGCCGGTCCCGGTCGAGGTACTTCTCGAGCCGCGTCTCCTGCTCGGCTTCGCTCAGCTCCCGCCAGTCGTGGTGCCGGATCTCCAGCTCCACCTCTCGCCGGACGATCTGCAGCGGCCGCTCCACGCCTTCCCAGGCGAAGCCCGCCCGCAGCGCCGCGTGCCGGGCGATCCCGCCCTCCCACGCCCGCCGCAGCGCCTCCACGTCCAGCTCCCCTTCCAGCACGTAGCGGCCCTGCCCGACGTAGGCGCCGCCCTCGGGCGAGAAGAGGGTGTGGAAGAGCATCCCCTCCTGCATGGGCGTCAGCGGGTACACGTCCTCCACGCCGCGATCCCGCCCCAGCAGCGCGTCGACCTGCGCCTGCGCGAGCCCCGCCAGCGGGAAGTCGCTCGGCGTGTAGCCGCCCGCCTCGCCGGAGGTGCAGTGCGCGATCAGCCCCCGCAGCTCCTCGGCGTACCAGGCCGCCACCCGCTCCATCGTCGCCCGACCGTGCACGGCCTCGCTGTAGCCGATCGACATCTCCAGCCGCCCGCCGGAGACCGCCCCGGTGATCTCGATCCGGTGTCCGCGCGGGCCGCGCTCGTCGTGCGAGGCTCCGGCCGACTCGGAAGCGAAGCCGAAGAAGGTGTCCCCGGAGACCGCCTGGTCGATCTGCCCCAGGTAGTTGAAGCCGACCTCCGCCTCCGGCGCGGCGGCCAGCTCCGCCCCGGCCTCCGTCCCGCTCAGCCAGCGCAGCAGCCCATAGCCCAGCCCCTTCCCCGGGATGCTCCTCACCTGCTCCTTGACCGCCTTCAGCGCTTCACCCGCGCTTCCGGCCGCCGGGACCTCCAGCACCACGGGGTACACGCTGGTGAACCAGCCCACCGTGCGCGACAGGTCCGCGCCCGGGACGAGGTCCTCCTCGCGCCCGTGTCCCTCCAGGTCCACCCGCACCCGCGCGCTCCCCGTCCAGCGGGAGAGCGTGCGCGCCAGGGCGGTGAGCAGCACCTCGTCGATCCGGGTCCGGTACGCCCGCGGCACCTCCCGCAGCAGCGCCTCCGTCTCCGCCTCGCCGAGGCCGACGGACACACTGCGCGCCCGGGCGACGGTGTTCTCCCCGGTGGCATCATCGACCGGCAGCGGCGCGACGTCCTGCCGCGCCTGCGCCAGCCAGTAGCTCGCCTCCCCGGCCATGGCCCCGGAGCGGGCCTGCTCGGAAAGGCGCTCGGCCCAGCTCTTCCATGCGGTGGTCTTCGCCGGCAGGCGCACCGCCTCGCCCCGCGAGAGCTGCGTGCAGGCGGTCTCCAGGTCCTCCAGCAGGATGCGCCAGGAGACGCCGTCGACCACCAGGTGGTGGATGACCACCAGCAGCCGCTGCCCGCCCCCGCCGAGGTCGAAGAGCACGACGCGCAGCAGCGGACCGCGGGCCAGGTCGAGGCTTCGCTGCACCCGCTCGGCGGCGGCTTCCAGCGCGGCCCGGTCGGCCACCCGCAGGACCTCCACGGGGGAGCGCTCCCCGACGGCGGCGTGCGCCTGGGTCCAGGCGCCGGTCTCGTCCCGGCGGAAGCGCAGCCGGAGCGCGTCGTGGTGCGCCTCCAGCGCGGCCACCGCCCGGTCGAGCAGCACGGGATCCAGCGTCTCGCGCGGGGTGAGCAGCAGCGCCTGGTTGAAGTGGTGCGGCGCCGGGTTCTCCCGCGCGAAGAAGTACCGCTGGATGGGCGTCAGCGGGGCCTCGCCCGTGACGGGGCCCTGCGCCGCTTCGACGGCTCCGGCATCGACCCGCTCCACGACCTCGGCGAGGCGCGCGACGGTGGGGCGCTCGAAGAGCTGCCGCGGCGCCAACTTCAGCCCCCGCTGCCGCGCCCGCGCCACCACCTGGATGCTCAGGATGGAGTCACCGCCCAGCCCGAAGAAGTTGTCGTGGACGCCGACGCGCTCCAGTCGCAGCACCTCCGCCCAGACACCGGTCAGCACCTCCTCGACCGGGGTGCGCGGCGCGACGTACCCGTCGGCCGCTCCCTCCCACCCGGGGGCCGGCAGGGCGCGCCGGTCCAGCTTGCCGTTCGGATTCAGCGGCAGGGAGTCCAGCACCACGAAGGCCGACGGCACCATGTACTCCGGCAGCCGCTCCTGCAGCCGGGCATGCAGCTCCGCCGTCGAGACCTCCTGCTCCGCTTCGGCCACCACGTAGGCGACCAGGCGCTTCCGCCCCGGCGCGTCCTCCCGCACCTGCACCACCGCCACCCGCACCCCCGCCTGCTCCCCCAGCGCGGCCTCGATCTCGCCCGGCTCGATCCGGTACCCCCGGATCTTGACCTGCGCGTCCGTCCGCCCCAGGAACTCCAGCTCTCCGTCGCGCCGCCAGCGCACCCGGTCTCCCGTGCGGTACAGCCGCCCTCCGGGCTCCGCTGAGTACGGATCCGGG
>DATAAL010000667.1:0-1775 GCA_036260145.1 Longimicrobiaceae bacterium
GGGCGAGCACGCACGCTCCCGGGAGCCCCGTGCCGAACACCTCCCACCCGGTCCCGCCACCCACGGAGCGAGAGACGCCCCGGCTCGTCCCCGCGAGGAGCTCCCCGTCCGCCTCGGCGGCCAGGGCGAGCGCCTCCGGGATCCCGCCCGCCGCCTCGCTCCAGCTCCGTCCCCCGTCTCCGGAGACCCGCACCCCTCCGGGGGTCCCCGCGGCGATCCGCCCCCCCGCCGTCACCGCCAGGGCGCCCACCTCCAGCCCCACGGTCTCCGTCCCCACCGGCTCCCAGCTCGCCCCGCCGTCCGTGGAGCGGAGCACGCCTCGCCCCCGCGCCGCCGCGAAGAGCGTCCCGTCCGGCGCCGCGGCCAGGGCGCGTACCCCGCGGTTGCGGAGCCCCGCGGACTCCCATCCCCCGGCGACGCGCCGGAGCACTCCCCCCGTAGCGGCCAGGCTGAGCCGCGCGCGGCGGCCCGACACCGCCACCGGGTGCTCGGGGTAGAGCACGGGGAGGACTCCCTGCAGGAGGACCGTCCGACCCTGCAGGGGAGCCGAGTCCTCCGTCCACTCCTCCCAGAGGGGGAGCTCCTCCTCCTGGACCCAGGCCACGGCGGCGCGCAGGTCGAAGGCGCCCAGCCCCTCCGCCCGCGCCACCTCCACGCGGGTCACCGTCCCGGTCCGCTCCCAGTCGTGCCGCAGCGCCCTCGCCACCGCCGCGGCGGTGTACACCTCCGCCCGGACGGGCCCGCTCCCCTCGGGCTGGGCCAGGACCATCCGCCCCCCCGGGGCGATGCGGGCGAAGGAGGAGGCGACCCGGGCGGAGGGGGCCGCCAGGTCCACCGTCCCCCCCCGGATGCGGAAGTCCGGCCACTCGTCGCGGACGAAGCCGGCGAAGGGGGTGGCGGCGAGCACCTCCCCCGACGCCCCTGCCGCCACGGCGCGCACGTCGTCGGAGTTGATCCCGGCGGGGAAGACGTCCTCCCCGGGCGCGCCGGCCACGGGCGCCCCCACGCGCTCCCAGTTCCGGCCTCCGTCCGCGGAGCGGAAGAGCCCGCTCCCGGTCCCAGCGTACAGCCGGAGCGAGCCGTCCGGGTCGTACCCCGCGGCCAGGGAGCGGACCGGGATGCCTTCCGGGATCCCGGAGCCGGAGGTCTCCCACCTCCGGCCTCGCGCCTCGCGGCGGAACACCCCGGCGTCAGTGGCGGCCAGCACCGCCGTCCTCCCGGCTGCCGGATCGGGGAAGACCAGGAGGGAGCGGACGGGGAGCGGCGTGAGCCCGGTACGCGGGTCGGCGCCGGGGAGCCCCGCGCTGAGGGGGGCCCAGGTTTTCGTCCGGTTGATGCGGCGGAAGACCCCCAGGTCCGTGCCGGCGAACATATCGCCGTTGCGCTCGTTGATCACCACGTCGTGGACCACCACCGGCGCGATCCCGGTGGAGGGGGAGAGCCCCGGGAGCCCGTGGTTGATGGGGCGCCACCCGTTCCCGGTGTCGTTGGAGCCGAAGAGCCCGTCGTCCGTCCCGGCGATCAGGTAGTGCTTGCCGGTGCGCGGCTGGGTGTACGCCATGATGCAACGCACCACGGTGGTGGGGAGGCGGGTGTTCACCGGCTTCCACGCGCGCCCCCCGCCGGAGATCATCACCCCCCCGCCCACGTCGTCCCAGCTCGTCCCCCCGTCGCGGGAGCGGAAGACCCCGCCTCCCGAGGTCCCGGCGAACAGCGAGCCCCGTCCGCTCACCGTGAGCGAGCGCACGTCCGTCCTGCGGAGCCCCACGCTGGCC
>DATAAL010000668.1:0-4138 GCA_036260145.1 Longimicrobiaceae bacterium
ACCAGCGCCTGTCCCTGGCGCGTCCACCAGTGCTCCGCGTCCACCGAGGCGGTGGGGAGCCGCTCCCGGAGGTACTCCCCGAGGAGCCGCGCCGCGACGGTGAGTGCGGCTGCGTCCGCATCCGAAGCGGAGTACCCCACCCCCAGCCATCCGCGCGTGGCCTCGGGCGCCACCGGCGGAGCGGCGGCCACGGTGTCGGGAAAGAGTTCCGCGAGGCCGCCCTCCGCCGGGTCGGGGAGACGGGCAAAGGCATCCCGCACCTCTCCCACCTCCACATCCCCCACCGCGACCACGGAGACCCGCTCCGGACGGTACATCTCCGCCCACAGGGCAGGGAGCGCGTCCGGGACGAGCCGATGGGCCGAGAAACCCGTCCCTGCGGCAGGGAGGTCCTCCGGGAAGAGCCGGGCGCGCAGCAGCGCGCGCACGTGCGGGGCCGCCGTCTCCCACTCCGCGTCCCGCTCCATGGCCAGGGCGCGCGATGCGGCTAGGAATTCCGTCTCGCCCGGCCGCGGGAGACGCAGCGCGCCGCGGAGGAGCCCGGCCAGGTACTCCAGCTCCTGGGCGGGGCCTACCGCGGTGAACACCACCGCGTCCGAGCTGCGTACGGCCTGGACCTCCCCCCCCACGCGCCGGACCTGCTCCTGCAGCGAGGGGAGGACCAGGTGCTGGAAGAGGTGTCCGGCTCCGGCGTACCCGGGCGGGTCGTCCGCCAGGAGCGAGAGACGGATCGCCACCATCGGGATGGTGGGCTGGCGGTGGACGGTGACCATCCCCGCCACCGCGGCCGCCGGTGCGGTCCCCAGGGGTCGCGCCACGGTGTCCGCCGGGACCGGCGCGGCGACGAGAGAAAGAGCGAGCAGGAGCATGGGCTACGGGTACGTCGTTCGAGTCGGCGTGCCTGCGCGTCGGTATAGTTCCGGCGGCGCCGGAAGTTCCCCCCTCCCCAGATGCGCGAAGGAGCGCCGCGGAGGGCGCTCCTTGGGGGGTGTACAGGGACCGGCGGGCGTCGCGGGGCGTCTCAGTCGGGGATCGCGTCCTCGATGATGAAGTTCAGCGGGTCCGCCGGGCGCCCGTTCACCTCCACCTCGTAGTGCAGGTGCGGACCGCTGACCAGTCCTGTCGCACCGACCCGGGCGATCTCGTCCCCGCGCTTCACCTCCTGCCCCTCCCGCACCAGGATCCGCGAGGCGTGCGCGAAGCGGGTCACGTAGCCGAAGCCGTGATCGATCTCCACCATGTTCCCGTACCCGCCCGACCTGTACCCCGCGTAACGGATCCGTCCCGCCGCCGGAGCCAGGATCGGCTCCCCGACCGGGGCAGCGATGTCGATCCCCTCGTGGGGGCGCGTGATGCGGAGGACGGGGTGATAGCGGCCCCGGCTGAACAGGCTGGACAGGTGCCCGCTGGACGGGGCGATGGAGGGGGTCGCTGCCAGGCGCTCGCGGTTGGACTCCATGGCGTCGAGCGCCTCCACCATGCTGGAGCGGAGGAGCGAGGCGCGGCGCATCAGCGTGCTCAGGTTGGAGGAGGTCTCGAACACCTTCTTCCCCCGCTCCGGGTTGAGGCGGAAGAGCCCGGCCGACTGCAGCGTCTCCGTCCCCGGTCCGCCGATCCCCACCCGCTCCACCTCCGGGTCGATCTCCGGGAGTCCCGCCACCACGCGGTACTTCTCCCCCTTCTTCGACAGGTCCTCGATGGACTCCGACAGCGTCTCCATCTGGGAGCGCATCTGGTCCACCTCGGCCGCGAGGAGCTCGTTCTCGCGCTCCAGGCGCTGGGCGCGAATGTGCTGACCCTGCTTGACGAAGAACCCGACGCCGAAGATGGCGAGGGCGAAGGAGAGGAAGAGGAAGGTGGAGAGTGCGACTCTGACGCTCCGACTGGAGATCTGGATGGACCTGACGCGCTCGTTGTCGTGCGGGACGAGCATCACCGTCCACTGGGATCGTGCCATAGCCTCGGATGGTGGTACGGAAATCTGACTTCCGGGAGGGAGGCGATGCTCCCCGGATGCGCGATCATATGGGCAAGGGGCCTATCATACACCCGCGCACGGGGATGTGTCAAGCAAATCCGGATTTTTGAATGGAGGGACTTGGGCGTGTCCCCTGCGGCGCGGGGGCACTCAGACCTTCGCGGGGAGGTCGGCGCGGGGGAACAGGACCTCTCCGGCCGCCACCCGCCAGCCGGCAACGCTCAGCTCCGCGACCTCCACCAGGGGCGGGAGCGTTGCGTGGCCGGAGCCGAGGCGGCCCCACAGATCCGCCGTCCTCGCCGGCATGAAGGGCGAGAAGAGCACCGCCGCCACCGCCAGCACGCGGACCATCGACGCCAGCGCCGCGTCCAGCTCCGTCGCCCGCTCGGGGTCCTTCGCCAGCTTCCACGGCGCCGTCTCCTGCACGAAGGCGTTGGCCGCCATCACCAGCTCGTACGCCGCGGCCACGCCCTCGTGCAGCAGGTTGGCCTCCATGGCGGTCCGGTAGCGCTCCAGGACCCCGGGGATTGCGGCGTCGAGTGTGGTGGGCCGTGCCGAGGGCACCTCCCCGCCGCGGTACTTCTCCACCATCGATACGGTGCGGCTGGCCAGGTTCCCCAGCCCGTTCGCCAGCTCGGAGGTGTACCGCTCCGCGAAGCGCTCCCAGGAGAATGCGCCGTCCGCGTCCCAGGGGACCTCACGCAGCAGGTAGTAGCGGAAGGCGTCCGCCCCGAAGCGCTCGATCGCTTCGTCCAGGTCCAGCCGCACCCCGGCGCTCTTGCTGAAGCGCTCGCCCCCCAGCGTCACGAAGCCGTGCCCCCACACCCGCTCCGGGAGCGGGAGCCCCGCCGACTCCAGCATCGCCGGCCAGATCACCGTGTGCAGGCGCGTGATGTCCTTGCCGACCACGTGGAGCTGCGCAGGCCACCACTTCTCCCAATCGCCCTCCGGGTAGCCGGTGTCGGTGAGATAGTTGGGGAGGGCGTCGAACCACACCCACGTCCCCTGCGTCTCCCCGTCCGAGGTGGGGCGGGGGAAGGGGATCGCCCACGATAGGCGCGCACGGGTCACGGAGATGTCCTCCAGACCCCCGTCGATCAGTGCCAGGATCTCGTTGCGCCGGCTCTCCGGCTGCAGGAAGTCCGGGTGCTTCTCGAAGTGGCGGCGCAGGAAGTCCTGGTACGAGGAGAGCCGGAAGAACCAGTTGCGCTCCTCCGTCTACTGCAGCTCGCGGGTGGGGTGGAGGACGCAGCGCCCGTCCACGATCTCGCTCTCCCGCTTGAACAGCTCGCACCCCACGCAGTACCACCCCTCGTACGACTTCTCGTAGAAGTCCCGGGGGCTCCGCTCGAAGATACGCTCGATGAGCGCCCGCACCCCGCGCCTGTGGTGCGCGTCGGTGGTGCGGATCCAGCGGTCGTTCGAGACTCCCAGCCTCTCCCACAGGGTACAGAAGCGCGTCGCCAGCCCGTCCACCAGCGCCTGGGGGTCGACGCCCTCGGCCGCGGCGGTCTGCGCCACCTTCTGGCCGTGCTCGTCCATCCCCATGCAGAAGCGCACCTCCTCCCCCAGGAGGCGATGGAAGCGCGCGATGGCGTCCGCACCGATCTTCTCGAAGGCGTGGCCGAGGTGCGGATCGCCGTTGGCGTAGTCGATCGCGGTAGTGAGATAGAACCGCTTCCGGCTCAACTCGGCCTCCGGTCACCGCGCGTGCGAGGGCGCCGCGGCGGACGCTGCTTCTCCGCGGGTGCGGGGAGCGGCTCCGCCTCGCGCTCGGGGGCGGCCTTCTTCTCCGGTGGGGCGGGGGAGGTGGCGCCGGCCGTCTCCGCGCGCAGCTCCTCCAGGTCCAGCACGCGGCGCTGGCGGTTCTCGTCCATCAGCGTCACCTGGCTCTTCCAGATGTCGATGGCCACCACCTTCTCGGCGCCGCGGGTGGTCCGCACCGTCTTCCCCTCGCGGGGGAAGCGTTTGCGGGCGGCCAGGTAGGTGTCGTGCTCGTAGGTCAGGCAGCACATCAGCCGCCCGCACGTTCCCGAGATCTGCTGCGGGTTCAGCGAGAGGCTCTGGTCCTTGGCGAGCTGGAGCGAGATCGGCTTGATCTCGCGCAGCCAGGTGGAGCAGCAGAGCGCGCGGCCGCACCGCCCTACACCCCCGAGCTGG
>DATAAL010000669.1:0-7422 GCA_036260145.1 Longimicrobiaceae bacterium
GGCCCGAAGGGGCGAGACCCCGCGCAGTTTGCGGGGGCTCGACTCCGTTACGCACGGTAGTATCGTGCGTTACGGAGCCGCAGCCCGACCCCCGCGCAGCGAGGGGCACGCCCAAAACGGCAGTTCCCGCAGTTCAATCACCGCTCACCCGACCAAATTGTCCTTGCCTGGCGCCCTTTCGCCGCTCATCATTGTCGGACTCAATCAGCGTAGAAGTTCGCCCTGACCCCCGCAGCAGGAGCGTCCGGTCGATGTCCACCCCCCTTCCCGTGCTGGTCCCGCAACGCCGCTTCGGCCAGACCTCGCGCCGCGACGCCTGGTGGGCGCAGCCGGCGGTGGTGTTCACCATCCTCGCCTCCTTTGTCGTCTACGCCACCTGGGCCGCGTTCCAGGGAGAGCACTACACCTACGGGCCGTACCTGTCGCCGTTCTACTCCCCGGAGATCTGGGGCGACTCGCACCACGCCTGGCTGGGGCCGAAACCGGGGTGGTGGCCGGGGTGGCTCCCCTTCTCCCCGGCGCTGGTCATCCTCCCCTTCCCGGGGCTCTTCCGCTTCACCTGCTACTACTACCGCGGCGCCTACTACAAGGCCTTCTGGGCCGATCCTCCCAACTGCGCCGTCGGCGAGCCCCGCAAGAGCTACCTCGGGGAGCGCTACTTCCCGCTGGTCCTGCAGAACGTCCACCGCTACTTCCTCTACTTCGCCCTCCTCTTCCTGGTGATCCTGGCGTACGACGCCTGGAAGGCGATGTGGTTCACCGACGCGGCCACGGGACGGACGGAGTTCGGGATCGGCGTCGGCACCCTGGTGCTCACCCTCAACGTGGTGCTGCTGAGCGGCTACACGCTGGGGTGCCACTCGCTGCGCCACCTGGTGGGTGGGCGGATCGACCAGCTCTCGCGGCACCCGGTACAACACGCCTGCTACCAGGGGTGCAGCCGCCTCAACGGCGGGCACATGCGGTGGGCGTGGGCCAGCCTGATCACGGTGGCCTTCGCGGACGTGTACGTGCGGATGTGCTCGATGGGGATCTGGACGGACTGGAGGATCCTCTGATGACCGGGTACCAGACCCACGAGCACGACGTGCTGGTGATCGGCGCGGGGGGGGCGGGACTGCGCGCGGCGATCGCCGCGGCGGCGGAGGGGGTGAGGGTCGGGCTGGTCTGCAAGTCGCTCCTCGGGAAGGCCCACACGGTAATGGCCGAGGGCGGGGCGGCTGCGGCGCTCGCCAACGTGGACGAGCGCGACAGCTGGCGGGTGCACTTTGCCGACACCATGCGGGGCGGGCAGTACGTGAACAACTGGCGGATGGCCGAGCTGCACGCCCGGGAGGCGCCGGACCGGATCCGGGAGCTGGAGGCGTGGGGGGCGCTCTTCGACCGCACCCCGGACGGCCGTATCCTGCAGCGCAACTTCGGCGGGCACCGCTACCCACGTCTGGCCCACGTCGGCGACCGGACCGGGCTGGAGATGATCCGCACCCTGCAGGACCACGGGATCCATCAGGGAATCGATGTGCACATGGAGTGCACCGTGCTCGCCCTCCTCATGGACGGCGACCGCGTCTCCGGCGCACTGGTGTACGACCGGGAGCGCGGGCGCTTCCGCGTCTTCCGCGCCCGCGCGGTGGTGCTCGCCACCGGCGGGATCGGGCGGGCGTACAAGATCACCAGCAACTCGTGGGAGTACACCGGCGACGGGCACGCGCTGGCGTACCGGGCCGGAGCGGCGCTACAGGACATGGAGTTCGTACAGTTCCACCCCACGGGGATGGTGTGGCCGCCGAGCGTGCGCGGGATCCTGGTGACGGAGGGAGTGCGCGGCGAGGGGGGGATCCTGGTGAACAGCGAGGGCCGCCGCTTCATGTTCGACGACATCCCCGAGAACTACCGGGCGCAGACCGCCGACACTCCGGAGGAAGGGTGGCGCTACACCCAGGGCGACAAGAGCGCCCGCCGCCCCCCGGAGCTCCTCACCCGCGACCACGTGGCCCGCTGCATCGTGCGCGAGGTGCGCGAGGGGCGCGGGAGCCCGCATGGAGGCGTCTACCTGGACATCGCCTGGATCAAGGAGCGCCTGCCGAACGCCGCGGAGCACATCCGGAAGAAGCTCCCCAGCATGTACCACCAGTTCATGCAGCTCGCCAAGATCGACATCACCCGGGAGGCGATGGAGGTGGGGCCCACCACGCACTACATCATGGGCGGGATCCGGGTGGAAGGGGACACGCAGATGTCCACCGTCCCCGGGCTCTTCGCCGCGGGGGAGTGCGCGGCCGGGCTGCACGGCGCCAACCGGCTGGGGGGAAACTCCCTCTCCGACCTCCTGGTCTTCGGGAAGCGCGCGGGAGAGTATGCCGCCCGGTTCGCGAGGGAGAACGGGGAGGTCGCGATCGATCCCGGAGCGGTGGAGGAAGCCGCCCGGCGCGCGCTGGAGCCGTTCGACCGGGGCGCGGGGGGCGAGGGGCCGTACCAGGTGCAGTACGACCTCCAGGAGATGATGCAGGACCTGGTAGGGATCGTGCGGCGGGGGGAGGAGATGGAGCGGGCGCTGGACGGGATCTCCCGGCTCTGGGAGCGCGCCGCGCGGGTGGGCGTCGTTGGGAACCGGGAATACAACCCCGGCTGGCACACCGCGCTCGACCTCCCCAACCTGCTCACCGTCTCCGAGGCCATCGCGCGCTCGGCTCTGGAGCGGAAGGAGAGCCGCGGCGGGCACTTCCGCGACGACTACCCGGAGAAGGACCCCGAGTACGGCACCTTCAACATCCTCGTCCGCAGGGGCCCCGACGGGGAGATGCAGATCACGCGCGAGCCCGTCGCCGAGATGCCAGCGGAGCTCAAACAGATCATCGAGGAGAACCGATGAGCACGACCGAACAGGCCGCGGCGCCCGCGAGCGCGGGGGGTGAGGAGGTCGTGCGCGCCGGCGAGCGCGCGGTGGAGAAGCTGGAGCGGGCGGTACCGCCCCCGGGGAAGCGTGCCACCTTCCGGATCTGGCGGGGGGACGCGGGCGGGGGGATGCTCCAGGACTACACCACCGACGTGTCCGAGGGGATGGTGGTGCTGGATGCCGTTCACCAGATCCAGGCGGAGCAGGCCAACGACCTGGCGGTGCGCTGGAACTGCAAGGCCGGGAAGTGCGGCTCCTGCTCGGCGGAGATCAACGGGATGCCGAAGCTGATGTGCATGACCCGCCTCAGCGACCTGGACCTCGACCAGCCGGTGACGGTGGAGCCGATGCGCGCCTTCCCCCCGCTGCGCGACCTGGTGACGGACGTGTCGTGGAACTTCCGCACCAAGGAGCGCATCAAGCCGTTCAAGCCCCGCGCTCCGGACGCGCCCGACGGCACCTGGCGGATGGACCAGCGGGACGTGGACCGGGTGCAGGAGTTCCGCAAGTGCATCGAGTGCTTCCTCTGCCAGGACGTCTGCCACGTGCTGCGCGACCACGCCAAGCACGACGAGTTCATCGGCCCGCGCTTCCTGGTGCAGGTGGCCGCCCTGGAGATGCACCCGCTGGACACCGAGGACCGGGTGGACGAGCTGAAGGAGGCCTTCGGCATCGGCTACTGCAACATCACCAAGTGCTGCACCAAGGTGTGCCCGGAGCACATCACCATCACCGACAACGCCATCATCCCGCTCAAGGAGAGGGTGGTGGACCGGCACTTCGACCCCATCGGCAGGCTCGTCCAACTCATGCGCGGGAGGAAGTCATGATCCGGGTCGTGCACCTGTTCGACGTGAAGCGCGGCGTCAATGAGGCGTCGTTCATCGAGTGGCTGGACGCCAAGCTGGACGTGGCGTCGCGGCAGTTCGGGTGCGTGGACCGGAAGACCTGGGCGCTACTGGAGGGGTTCGCGGGGAGCTACACCCACCCGAAGCAGCTCCGGGACCGGCCCAAGTACGTGAACGAGGCGTACTGGCACGACATGGACGGGCCGAACCGGTTCCGGGAGTGGCTGACGAAGACGCCGGAGGGGCGGGAGGTCCACGACAAGTGGTTCAGCTCCATCGAGAACCACACGGTGCTGCGGTACGTGGAGGGGTGGGCGAAGGTGGGGATGGAGGGGTGAGATTCGGGAGGACGCGTGGCTCAAGACGAGAGCCGGCCCTCTTCGGCCGGCTCTCGTCGTTTCTAACCGGAGAACAGGCACGGGAAATTCACGACCACTGTCCATCCAACCTTCCGGTAGAGTTCGCAGAGCATCCACTGCTCTGCGCGTAGCACCTCAGATCCGGGAGGAACCATGCCTCGTAGCTCAGCACTCCTCATCATCCTTTCGATGCTGGCCGTTCCGGTGCGGAGCGCGCACAGCCAGGCGATCACCTGCGTTCAGCCGGCCGAGCCGAACAAGCCGGGGGATCCCTGCACCGTCACCCTCCGCAGCGCGACCGCCCGCGAAGTGCTCGTCGTACAGGTCCGCGGACGGCAGGGCCCCATCCGTGGTACCACCGTCACCTTCGAATCGGAAGGGGGCAACGAGGCCTTCACCGCCTCCGCCGCAACGGACGCGGAAGGAAATGCTCAGACGACCTGGTCCGGCTCCATCGCCAAGGACCCCGTCGTCATCACCGCGGAAGCCACCGTGGATGGGCGGCTCGTGCACAGGCGGATCACGTTGAAGGCACCTCCGGAGGCGACCAGCCTCCTGCTCGAGCCCAGGCACTGGGCGACGGGTGACAGACAGGCCTGGTACGAAAAACGGCAACTGCCCGCTCCGGTCGCGGTGCGTATCGCCGGTGTCTCAGGTGGGACGCAATGTCAACAGGCCCGCGTTGTCTTCCGACCGATCGGCGGTGGAGCCTCGCCGGACAGCGTGTACGGCATGTGGAGACCAAACCCGCTGGGAGACACCGTATGCACCGCGGAGGCACGCTGGAGGCTCGCCGAGGGTGTCGGCTACCAGCATCTCCAGGCGACCCTCGTCGGAGAGCCGTCCAAGCAGGTGACGTTCACCGCCGTGTCTCGCGCGCTGCCACGCCTCCTCACTGCGCTGGCCTGGAGCAACTCGTCCGGCTATAGTCGCCTCGACACCACGGAGACGAGATTTAGAGTGACGCGCACCGTGCGTCCGGATTCTGTCGTGGCGGTGGACAGCGTAGTGATCACGCGCACGACCGAATTGGAGCCCAGGGGCACGCTGGCGCCCGTTGTAGGCGTGGAATTCCCTATCTGGCCGGCCCTGACCCCCGTACGACTCTCGGTCGCAGCCTCCATCACCGAGCCGACCCGCGACTGGTTCGCGGGGATCTCGATCCTGCAGCTCGTGGGGATGGGACTGGCGCGTGAGGCGTTGGGGATCGACCTCCATGGAGTGGTGCAGGTCAGCCGGCGCCGCGTGCTGGTCGACCCGAGCGAATGCAGAGCCCAGGGTACGGAGGCGGCGTGCGAGCAGGACACGCGGACCCGCCCGGTGGGCGTCGGCCTGATGCTCGCGGTGGACGGGATCACCGTCCTCGGCAACCTGCTCGCAATCTTCGGTTCGTGAGCCGAGGATCGCCCTCCGTTCTCCGCCTGGAAGCGTCGGAGAGCCGGCCCCGCACCTACGGGATCGGCTCTCCTGCTGTTTCTAAACCTCGCACTTCAGGTGGTCTGACCGTACAGGATCGCCTTCTTCACCTCGCCGATGGCCTTGGTGATCCGGATCTCCCGGGGACACGCCTCCGTGCAGTTGAAGATCGTCCGGCACCGCCACACCCCCTCGCGGTTGTTGAGGATCTCCAGCCGCTGTGCCCCCGCCGTGTCGCGCGAGTCGAAGATGAAGCGGTGCGCGTTCACGATGGCCGCCGGCCCCACGAAGTCCTCGTTGGCCCAGAAGCTCGGGCACGACGTGGTGCACGCCGCGCACAGGATGCACTTGGTGGTGTCGTCGAAGATCTCCCGGTCGGCTACCGACTGCCGGCGCTCGCGCTCCGGCGGCCGCGAGTCGTTGACCAGGAACGGCAGCACGGAGCGGTACTGCGCGAAGAACGGCTCCATGTCCACCACCATGTCCTTGATCACCCGGAACCCCATCAGCGGCTCCACCGTCACCCGGTCGCCCACGTCCCGCATCAGGACCTTGCACGCCAGCCGGTTCACCCCGTTGATGCGCATGGCGTCCGAGCCGCACACCCCGTGCGCGCACGAGCGCCGGTAGGTGAGGGTCCCGTCCTGGTACCACTTCACCTGGTGCAGCGCGTCCAGTACGCGGTCGGTCTCCTCCACCTCCACCCGGTACTCCCGGTACGCCGGCTCGGCGTCGGTCTCCGGGTTGTAGCGGAGGAGTCTCAGCGTGACCGTCTTCATCTCAGTACACCCTCTCCTTCGGCTCGAAACGCGTGATGGTGACCGGCTTGTAGGAGATGTCCAGGTTGCCGGCGTCGTCCCGGGTCACGAGCGTGTGCTTCAGCCAGTTCACGTCGTCGCGCTTCTCGTAGTCGTCGCGCATGTGCGCCCCGCGGCTCTCCGTGCGGTTCAACGCGCTCAGCGCGGTGACCTCCGCCAGGTCCAGGAGGTTCCCCAGCTCCCATGCCTCGAGGAGGTCCGTGTTGAAGCGGCGCCCCTTGTCCATCACCACCACCCCCTGGTAGCGCTGCTGCAGCTCGCGGACCTTGGCGAGCGCCTTCTCCATCCCCGGCCCATCGCGGTAGATCCCGACATGGTCCTGCATCACGTCCTGCATCTCCTCGCGGAGCTTGGCCGCGGGCTCGCCCTTCTGCGTGGCGAGGAGGCGGGCGAAGGTGGCCTCCACCCGTTCCGTGGGCGCGGAGGGGAGAGGCGGAAGGTCGGCCTCGCGACAGAAGCGCGCCATGTCCAGCCCCGAGCGCCGCCCGAATACCACCAGGTCCAGGAGGGAGTTGGTCCCCAGCCGGTTGGCGCCGTGCACCGAGACGCACGCGGTCTCCCCGGCGGCGTAGAAGCCCGGAAGCACCGTGTTGCGGTCGTCCACCACCACCCGGCAGTGGATGTCCGTGGGGATCCCGCCCATGGCGTAGTGCGCTGTGGGCTGGATCGGCATCGGCGCCCTGACCGGGTCCACCCCCAGGTAGGTGCGGCAGAAGTCCGCGATGTCCGGAAGCTTCTTCTCGATCACCTCGGCGCCGAGGTGCGTGGCGTCCAGGTAGACGTACTTCTTCCCGTTGATCCCCCGTCCCTCGGCGATCTCCCGGGTGATGGCGCGGGCTACCACGTCGCGCGAGGCCAGGTCCTTCATGGTGGGGGCGTAGCGCTCCATGAAGCGCTCCCCGTGGGCGTTGCGGAGCACCCCGCCCTCGCCGCGCACCCCCTCAGTGATCAGGATCCCCAGCTTGTAGATCCCGGTGGGGTGGAACTGGTAGAACTCCATGTCCTCCAGCGGGATCCCCCGCCGGAGCGCCACCGCCACCCCATCGCCGGTGTTGGCGACGGCGTTGGAGGTGATGGACCAGATC
>DATAAL010000670.1:0-6820 GCA_036260145.1 Longimicrobiaceae bacterium
ACGCGGCTCGCCGCCTACGTGGTGCCGCGCGGGCCCGCGCCGGAGCCGGCCGAGCTGCGGGAGCACCTGCGGAGGTCGCTCCCGGACCCCGTGGTCCCCTCCACGTTCGCCACGCTGGAGGCGCTCCCCCTCACCCCTAGCGGCAAGCTGGACCGGCGGGCTCTCCCGCGCCCCGAGGCGGGCCGCGGGGGCACCCGCGCGGAGTACGTGGCGCCCCGCAACGAGGTGGAGGCCGCGCTGGCGGGGATCTGGGCGGAGGTCCTGGGGCTGGCGCCGGAGCGGGTGGGGGTGCGCGACGGCTTCTTCGAGCTGGGCGGACACTCCCTCCTCGCCGTCAGGGTCGCCTCGTGGGTGCAGCGGGAGCTCGGGGTGACCCTCCCCCTGCACGCCCTCTTCCAGTCCCCCACAGTGGAGTCGCTGGCGCTGCGCCTCGCGGAGGAGCAGCTCCGGGCGCAGGCGCCGGACAGGGGGGACGGCGCGGCGCCCGCGCCCGGCATCCCCCGCAGGATACCGGGGGAACGGTGCCCGCTCTCGTTCTCGCAGCAGCGCCTCTGGTTCGTGGACCGGTACGAGCCGGGGAGCGCCGCCTACCACGCGCTGAGCGTGGTCCGCTTCGACGGGGCCCTCGACGTGGAGGCGCTGCGCTCCGCGCTGGACGGCGTGGTGGCGCGGCACGAGGCGCTGCGGACGGTCTTCGCGGAGCGCGGCGGCGAGGCCGAGCAGGTGGTCCTTCCGCCGCTGCGCGTGCCGTTCCGGGTGGAGGACCTCGGGGCGCCGGCGGCCGGGGAGGTGGAGGAGGAGGTGGAGCGCCGGGTCCGGCGCGAGGCCAGGCTCCCGTTCGACCTGACCGAGGGGCCGCTGGTGCGGGCCGTCCTGCTGCGCACGGCCGCGGACCGGCACCACCTGGTGCTGACCCTGCACCACATCGCGGGAGACGCGTGGTCGCGCGGGATCCTCGTCCGCGAGGTGTCGGCGCTGTACGGGGCGCGCGTGCGCGGGGAGGAGCCGCAGCTCCCGGAGCCGCCGATCCAGTACCCGGACTACGCGGCGTGGCAGCGCGCGCGCCTCCGGGGTCCGCTCCTGCGGGAGCAGCTCGACTGGTGGACGGAGCGGCTGCGCGGCGCCCCGCCCGTGCTGGAGCTCCCGGCCGACCGCCCGCGTCCCCCCGTGCACCCGGTGGAGGGCGCGCTGCACCGCTTCCGCGTCCCCGCGCCGGCCGTGGAGGCGCTGCGCCGGCTCGCTCGCGAGGAGGAGGCGACGCCCTTCCTGGTCCTCCTCGCGGCCTTCAAGGTGTTCCTCGCCCGCTACACGGGGGAGACCGACCTGGTGGTCGGGACGCCGGTGGCGAACCGGGGCCGGGCGGAGACGGAGGGGGTGGTCGGCTTCTTCGCGAACACCCTGGCGCTCCGCACCGACCTGGCCGGCGACCCCCCCTTCCGGGAGCTGCTGCGCCGCGTGCGCGAGACGGCGCTGGGCGCGTACGCCCACGAGGAGCTCCCCTTCGAGCGGCTAGTGGAGGAGCTCCGGCCGGAGCGCGATCTGAGCCGCCCGGTGGTCTTCCAGACGATGTTCGTGCTGGACGGGGACCCGCCGCGGCCGTTGTGTCTCCCGGGGGTGGAGATGGTCCCCGTCGACTCCCATCCCGGCACCTCCCCCTTCGACCTGACGCTGCGGATGGAGGACGGCGCGGCGGGGCTCGCGGGCGGGCTGGAGTACGCGACCGCGCTCTTCGACGCCGCCACCGCCGCGCGGATGGCGGAGCACTTCGTCACGCTGCTGGAGGGAATCGCCTCCGGCCCGGACGCGCGGATCTCCCGCCTCCCCCTGATGAGCGCGGCGGAGCGGCGCCGGGTGCTGGCGGAGTGGAACGACACCGGACGCCCCTACCCCGCAGGCGACTGCGTCCACGACCTGTTCGCGCGCCAGGCGGCGCGCACCCCGGACGCGACGGCGCTGGTCTTCCGCGGCGAGACGCTGAGCTACGCGGAGCTGGACCGCCGCGTCAACCGGCTGGCGAACGGCCTGCGGGCGCGTGGCGTCGGCCCGGAGACGCGCGTCGGGGTGTGCCTGGAGCGCACCCCGGAGCTGGTGGTCGCCCTGCTGGCGGTCCTCAAGGCGGGGGGCGCGTACGTCCCCCTGGACCCGGCCCACCCCGCGGAGCGCCTGGGGTACGTGGTCGAGGACGCGGGGGTCCGGCTGGTCCTCACCACCTCCGCCCTCGCCGGGCGGCTCCCCCGGGGCGCCGTGGTGCCGGTCCTCCTGGACGTGGCGGCGGAGCGGGCCGCCGCGCAGGCGGACGGGGCGCCGGAGAGCGGCGCGACGCCGGAGAACCTGTCGCACGTGATCTTCACCTCGGGCTCCACGGGGCGCCCCAAGGGAGTGATGATCCGCCACTCCTCGGTGGTCGTCCTCCTCCACTGGCTGCGCGAGAACGTCTCCGACGAGGAGCGCTCCGCGGTCCTCTTCTCCACCTCCGTCGGCTTCGACGTCTCCGTCGCCGAGGTCTTAGGCACCCTCGCCTGGGGTGGGAAGCTGGTCCTGGTGGAGAACGCGCTGGAGCTGGCGTCCGTCGAGGAGGCGGTCGTCTACGCGAGCATGGTGCCCACCGCCGCGGCCGAGCTGCTGCGCGCGGGGGGAATCCCCCGCTCCGTGCGGACGCTGAACCTCGGCGGCGAGGCGCTCCCCGGCGACCTGGCGCAGGCGCTCTACGCCTCCGGTGTCGAGCGGGTCGGCAACCTCTACGGGCCCACCGAGGACACCACCTATTCCACATACTCCCTGGTCGAGCGCGGCGGCTCGCGGGTCACCGTCGGGCAGCCGGTGGCGAACACGCGGGCCTATGTGCTGGACGGCCGGCTGGAGCCGGTCCCGGTCGGCGTCGTCGGCGAGCTGTACCTGGCGGGCGATGGCCTCGCCCGGGGGTACGCGAGCCGCCCCGACCTGACCGCGGGGCGCTTCCTCCCCAACCCCTTCGGACCGGCCGGCTCCCGTATGTACCGGGTGATGGACCGGGTGAGGTGGCGCGCGGACGGGGAGCTGGAGTATTTCGGGCGGACGGACTTCCAGGTGAAGGTGCGCGGCTTCCGCATCGAGTTGGGGGAGATCGAGGCGACGCTGTTGAGGCACCCTGGGGTGCACGAGGCGGTGGCGGTGGTGCGGGAAGATCGTCCGGGCGACCGGCGGATCGTCGCCTACCTCGCCGCCGCGGAGGGCTCCGCGGTGCCCCCCGCGGCGGAGCTGCGCGCGCAGCTCCGGGAGCGGCTGCCGGAGTACATGGTCCCCTCCGCCTTCGTCGTGCTCGCCGCGCTCCCACGGACCCCCAGCGGAAAGCTGGACCGCAGGGCGCTCCCCCCGCCGGACGCCTCCGCCGGCGCCGCCTACGTGGCGCCGTGCACGCCGACGGAGGAGGCGCTTGCAGGGATCTGGGCGGAGGCGCTGGGGGTGGCGCGCGTCGGCGCCGGGGAGAGCTTCTTCGACCTGGGCGGGCACTCGCTCCTGGGAACCCGGGTGGTGTCGCGGGTGCGCGACGACCTGGGCGTGGAGGTCCCGCTCCGTGTGCTCTTCGAGGCCCCGGTCCTGGCGGAATTCGCGGAGCGGGTGGACGCACTCCGCCCGGCCGGGGACGGTGCGTCCGGAGCACCGCGGCCGGACGTGATCCGCCCGCGGGAGACGGACGGTCCGGTTCCCCTCTCCTTCGCGCAGCAGCGCCTCTGGTTCATCCACCAGCTCCAGCCGGGGAGCGCCGCCTACAACCTCTCCGCCGCCTTCCGCATCCGGGGCCCGCTGGACGTGGAGGCGCTCCGGCGTGCCCTGGAGGAGGTGGTCCGGCGCCACGAGGCGCTCCGCACCACCTTCTCCTCCGTGGCCGGGCGCGCCGCGCAGGTGATCCACCCCGCGGGCGGCTTCCGCCTCCCCATGCTCGACCTGGGCGGCCTGGAGGGGGAGGAGCGCGAGGCCGAGCTTCGGCTCCGGGTGGGTGCCGAGGAGAGCACCCCGTTCGACCTGGCGACCGGGCCGCTCCTCCGGGTGCTCCTGATACGGCTGGGGGAGCGGGAGCACGCGCTCCTGCTCACCCTGCACCACATCGTCAGCGACGGGTGGTCGACCGAGGTGATGGTGCGGGAGCTGGCAGAGCTGTACGGCGCCTTCCGCGAGGGACGTCCCTCTCCCCTGCCGCCACTCCCCGTCCAGTACGCGGACTACGCGGTCTGGCAGCGGAGCTGGCTCGCCGGCGAGACGCTGGAGCGGCAGCTCGCCTGGTGGCGGGACCTGCTCGCCGGGGCGCCCCCCCTGCTGGAGCTGCCGACGGACTGCCCCCGCCCGCGGGTACCGGGGACGGAGGGGGGGAGCCGTCCGCTCGCCCTCCCCGCAGAGCTGGCGGACGAGCTGCGCGCCTTTTCCCGCCGCGAGGGAGCCACGCCGTTCATGACGCTGATGGCGGCGTGGCAGGTGCTGCTGGGGCGGCACGCCGGGCAGACGGACGTGGTCGTGGGGATGCCGATCGCCGGGCGGAACCGCGTGGAGACGGAGGGGCTGATCGGCTTCTTCGTCAACACCCTGGCGATCCGCACCGACTTCTCCGGCGGGCCGGACTCCCGGGCTCTGCTGCACCGCGTCCGGGAGACCATGCTGGGCGCGCACCAGCACCAGGACCTGCCCTTCGAGAAGCTGGTGGAGGAGCTGGGCGTGGAGCGCTCGCTCGGGCACACCCCCCTCTTCCAGGCCGTCCTCGCCCCGCACCGGGCGGAGGGTCCCGGGCCGCGGCTGGCCGGGGTGGAGCTGGAGCCGATCCACGCCGTGGGCTCGACCGCCAAGTTCGACCTGACCCTGTCGCTCACCGACGACGGCGAGGGGCTCCGGGGCGCGCTGGGCTTCCGCGCGGAGCTGTTCGACGTGCCCACGGTGGACCGGCTGCTGGGGCACTTCGTCATCCTGCTGCAGGGGATGGCGACGTCTCCGGAGACCCCGGTGGCGGAGCTCCCCCTCCTCGCGGAGTGGGAGCGGGACCGGGTCCTCACCGGGTGGAACACCACCGGGGAGGCGCCGGCCGGGCGCTGCATCCACCCCCTGGTGGAGGAGGCGGTCCGCGCGGCGCCGGAGGCTGTGGCGGTCTCCTGGCGCGGGGCGCGCGTCACCTATGCCGAGCTCGACGCGCGCGCCGGCCGGCTCGCCAACCGGCTGCGCGCCCTGGGCGTCGGCCCCGAGGCGCGGGTGGGCGTCTGCCTGGAGCGCACCCCGGAGCTGGTGGTCGCCCTCCTGGCGGTGCTCAGGGCGGGCGGGGCGTATGTGCCGCTGGACCCCGACTACCCGGTCGAGCGGCTGCTCTACCTGCTGGACGACGCCGGCGCGCGGGTGCTGGTGACGGAGGCGGCGCTGGCGGAGGGGCTGGCCCGCCCGCGGATGGCGGTGGTGCGCGTCGACGCCGACCGTGAGGCGATCGCCGGGGAGAGCCCGGAGGCGCCGGAGAGCGGGGTGCGCCCGGAAAACCTGGCGTACGTGCTCTACACCTCCGGCTCCACCGGCACCCCCAAGGGGGTGATGGTCGACCACGCTGCCCTGGCCGCGCACGTCGTGACGATCCGCGGCGCGTACGGGATCACCTCCGCGGACCGGGTGCTGCACTTCGCGGCGGCCGTCTTCGACCCTGCGCTGGAGCAGCTCCTGACGGCGCTCGTCTGCGGGGCCACGGTGGTGCTGCGGCCGCAGGAGCTCTGGAGCCCGGCCGAGCTGCGCCGCCACCTGGCGGAGGAGTCCGTCACGGTCGCCAACCTGCCGACGGCCTACTGGCGGCAGGCGGCCGCCGGGTGGGCCGCCGCCGGCCCGTTCCCGCCGCTCCGCTTGAGGCTGATGATCGCCGGGGGCGAGCGGATGCCGCCGGAGGCGGCGACGCTCTGGCGGCGCGGGCCGCTGGGGGAGGTGCGGCTGCTCAATGCCTACGGCCCCACCGAGGCGACGGTCACCGCCACGCTCCACGAGGTCCCGCGGGGGGACCCCGCTCCGTCGGGACGGGTGCCGATCGGGCGGGCGCTGCCGGGGCGCCGGGCCTACGTGCTGGATGGGGCGGGAGCGCCGGTCCCGGTGGGCGTCCCCGGGGAGCTGCACCTCGGGGGCGCCTCCCTGGCGCGCGGCTACCTGGGACGGCCGGAGCTGACGGCGGAGGCGTTCGTGCCGGATCCCTGGGGAGGGGAGGCGGGCGCGCGGCTGTACCGCACCGGAGACCGGGTGCGCTGGCTCCCCACCGGAGAGCTGGAGTACCTGGGCAGGGCCGACGTCCAGGTGAAGGTCCGCGGCTTCCGCATCGAGCCGGGAGAGGTCGAGGCCGCCCTCCGCGCGCACCCCGCCGTGGGCGATGCGACCGTCGTGGCGCGCGACGACACCCCGGGAGGTCAGCGGCTGGTGGCGTACCTGACGCCCGCGCCCGGGACCGCGGCGCCCCCGGCGGCGGAGCTGCGCGCCCACCTCCGCGCGGGGCTCCCCGAGCACATGGTCCCCGGCGCGTTCGTGGTCCTGGAGGCGCTCCCCACGACCCCCAGCGGCAAGGTGGACCGGGGGGCCCTCCCCGTCCCGGAGGGGCGACCCGAAGGGGAGGAGTACGTCCCGCCGTGCACGCCCACCGAGCGGGTGGTCGCCGCAGTCTGGGCAGAGACGCTGGGGATCGAGCGGGTGGGCGCGCACGACAACTTCTTCGACCTGGGGGGGCACTCGCTCCTCCTGGTGCAGATGCACGCGCGTCTCCAGGAGCGGCTGCGGACGGGTGTGTCGGTGGCGAAGCTGTTCCAGTTCCGCACCCTGGCCGACCTGGCCCGGCACCTGGACGACT
>DATAAL010000671.1:0-4378 GCA_036260145.1 Longimicrobiaceae bacterium
AGCACCGCAGAGCGCAACCGAGCTGGTCGCGCTCTGCCTGGAACGTCTCCGGAAGCTGCGGGAGGCGCCCGAAGAACGGGAGGCCGCCGTCCCCACTTCCCGTGTCGTGACTACGGCATGGGCTCCGTAAGGCACGTCTCCGTCCGCCCACCCGACCCGTACGTCCCCCCGCTCCGGTCCAGCTCGCAAACTGAAGGGGACGAAGCCGTAACCGTCCCGCCCTCCCCCGTACTCCGTCCCCCCGATCCATAGGTCCCGCCGCTACCCAGCCGTGGCGCAGCCGGAGCCGTGATCGATGCTCCGTCCGCGCAGGCGGCGAGCGCGCCAGCGCAGAGCAGGCCAAGGGCAAATGCTCGAATCTTGTGCATGGGTTCCGTCCAGGTGAGAAGGGAAGGGGTGTCCGGGTGCGTGCCAAGGTAATCACCACCGCCCGCTTAACGCCAGATTTGCAGGCTCGGAACGCGCCACGGCACCCAACCTTCCTTCCGGGACCCACCCGCCCCCCTTCGGCCTCCGCCTCAGAATGGTGCACCCCCGGCCCGCCTGATTACAGCCGATTAGCGCCACAATAGTCGTCTGGAATCATGCGCCGAATCCGCGCAATGTGGTCGTGGCCTTCGGGTCGCATTCCCCTGGCGCGGAAAGGTCACATGCCCCGCACATCCGAGTGTCCGCCCCCTTCCCGGCGCGAGTTCGCCAGGGTGGCACTAACTGCCCTGGTGGCACCTTTCGTGAGCCTGGATACGGGGTTGGACAGCGTGCCTCCACCCCGGTACAATCGGCGCCGGATCGAACGAGCCGCCGCCTTGATCCGTCCGGACGTGGCGGAGCCCCGGGCAACGCTCTACACGGAGCACTGGAATCGGGCGAGGGCACAGCTTGCAGGGCGCAGTCGGAAACGAGACTGGAAACCGCTTGAGAGGCTACTGGACCATCAGGAACGGGGATGGCAGTACGTGCGCCCCCTGGCGCTGGTCGTGCAGGATGCACAGTGCTGGTCACCGGGGGTAGGCCTGGCAAAGGCGTTCTACCGCTTCATTGACCTGGAAGTCATAGACCTGTATCGCTTCAACTCCTTTCAGTGCGCCGATATGGTGCTCGCCCCGCAGGATGCTGAAGTTCCGTCCACAGACGACATTGAAGCGGGGACGGTGGCCTTCTACCGCTCCGTGTCCCTACTGCGCCTCGCATCCTCTCACCGCCTCACGCCCCCGGAGTTGCGGATACTGGTGAACCATATGGCTGGGCTGGACGCCTGGTACAGAGAGTTCGGCAGCATCTTCGAACAGGCCGCGGAAGCGTTCTATCGGCGCACCGAACTGCTGGGCTGCTGGGAGGTGACGCGGGGGGCGCAGGTACTGCGCTAGACTCAGGAGCCAGCTGCCGGCAAGGGACACGAGTACGGCAATTACCAGAATTGTTGACGCCCTGCGAGTGCCGCACATCTGCACCCGGCGCCGGACAGCGCGCAGCACCCGGCGCACATTGCGCCATTCCAACACACAGGCAGGACTTATGCGTCATCTGTAAGCCGCTTTCCTTCCCTCCTCTCACCTGTATCCACAGGAGGATGCCATGAGGAGACCTGCCATTCTTTTCCTCACCGCGCTGGGGCTCGCCGGATGGGTCGGAGCGGACGCGGCGGCCCGGTCGCACGGCGGTGGAGACGGCGCGGCGCCGGGGCAGGAGGTCCTGACCGGAGACGTGGTGGTGCAGCGCTCCGCCGCCAGCGCGGACGTGGTGCTGGCGGTGGACGGCGGGAAGCAGGGCGAGGCCGCGGACGGGATCGCCGACCGCGTCTTCGTCCTCCAGCGCGACGGGGCGCCCCTGGGGGACGCCGTGCAGCGCTACGCCGGGGCGCGCGTCCTCTTCGACAGGGGGAACATCGTCGTCGCACCGGCGGAAGGCGGCCCGGCGGTGGGGCTCTTCCTCGCGGAGCGCGAGGCGCTCTCCCCGGCCGCGGCGTCGTTCCTGGGTGCGACGCCGGTCGGCGACCGCTGGACGGGGCGCGGGATCGCGCTGCGGAGCGGCGAGGTGCGCGTCGACGCGGCAGGGCTCTCCGCGGCCACGATGGACCGCATCCTGAAGAGCTGCGGGACGGACGCGGCCAGGAACGGCGCGGCCAGGGCGGCCAGGGCGGCACCCCCCTGCCCCGGCGGCGGGAGCACCGACTGCAGCAACTCCACCTGCCAGGTCCTCTGTGCCCCGGGCTACACGGCGTGTTGCGACTGCACACCCGACCCGACGAACTGCAGGTGCAGCTGCGTCCGGATGTAGCGCGCCGCTGACGGCGGGGGGGATGGAAAGGGCCTCCGCGGCACGCCGCGGAGGCCCTTCGCGTCGCGGGGGTCTGCGCGTCCGCTCACGCCCCTGCGCCCGCCGGACGGGTGTAACCCGCCAGCCCCAGCTCGCCGCACACCGCCTGCCACCCCTCGCGGACGCTCGGGTACCGGGGCGCCCACTCCCCGGCGCGCTTCAGCTTCCCGTTGGACACCCGCTGCGAGCGCGCGATCGTCTCCCCCAGCGACCCGGCCAGGAAGGTCGTCCAGGCCGGCGGGAGCGTGGGAGCCGGGACCCCCAGCGTCCGCGCCAGCGACTCGAAGTACTCCCGCCTCCGCACCGGCTCGTCGTCCGCCACGTTGTAGACCCCCGCGGGCACCCCGAGCGCCGCCACCACCGCCGCCGCCGCGTCGTCGGTGGAGATCGAGGAGACGAAGCCGTCGGCCGAGCCGAAGGTGGGCGCCATCCCCTTCCGCACGAAGCGGATGGTGTCCAGCGTGTGGCCGCTGTCCGGCCCGTAGAACAGGGCGAAGCGGAGCACCACCCCCGTGGCGCCCGCCGCCGTCACCCGCTCCGCCTGCGCCTCCGCGTCCAGCACCGAGCGGACGTAGCGCGCCGGGCGCACCGGCCGCTCCTCCGTGATCCACTCCTCCCCGGAGTCCGGGTAGGTGAGCGTGATCGACTCCTGGACGAACCGCCCGCACCCCGCCGCGAGCGCCGCGTCCGCCAGGATCCGGGACGCCTCCCGGCGGATCCGGTCGTTCTCGCGCCAGGCGCCCGGGAGGAAGGCGCGCGAGGCCGCCGGGATGTGCGTGGCGAGATTGACCACCACCTCGTGCCCCCGCACCGCCGCGGCCACCGCGTCAGGGTCGAACAGGCTCAGGACGGCCGCGGCGGCGCCCTGCTTCTCCACGCGCTCCGCCTTGGCGCGGTCGCGCGCCACCGCCGTCACCTGGTGCCCGGCCCCCACCAGCAGGGGGACGAGGCGCCTCCCGACCACACCCGTGGACCCCGTGACGAAGATCCGCATGTCGATCTCCCCGTGAAGGTGGACGTGCCGTGAGGGCTCCGGCGACTCAGCGGGCCTGGAGCGCCACCAGCGTCCCCGCCCCCACCCCCGCCGCGTCCCACACCAGGTCCCGGAACGACGCCGTCCCGGTCTCCGGGCTGCCGCGGTCGCGCAGCTCCTTCCATACCCCCACCGCCCCGCCCACCCCCGCGCCCACGTAGGCGCTCTCCCGGGGGCCGAGCCCGCCGGCGCGCGCCGCCGTCGCGGAGAGGCTGGTGGCCACGAACGAGGCGAAGAAGTGCTTCCACTTGTCCTCCCCGAACCAGCGATCCGGCTTCCGGCCCTGCTGCGGAAGGGGGAGCGAGAGCGTCAGGCAGAGCGCCGCCGTGCACAGGATCATCGTACCTCCCCGTCGTGGGCCCACGCGCGGGCGGCGCCCAGAGCGCGCCGCCACCCCGCCAGCCACCCCTCGCGAGCCGACGCATCCACCGCCGGCTCGAACGACGCCGCCTCCGGGCGGGCGCCCAGGAAGTCCGCGGGCGACCCCCAGAACCCCGTCGCCAGCCCCGCCAGCCCCGCCGCCCCGAACGCCGTCATCTCCACCATCGCCGGGCGGCGCACCGGGATCCCCAGCACGTCCGCCTGGAACTGCATCAGCCAGTCGTTCTCCGTGGCGCCGCCATCCACCCGCAGCGCGCGCATCCGCACCCCGGAGTCCGCCTCCATCGCCTCCACCACGTCGCGCGTGGAGTAGGCCATGGCCTCCAGCGCCGCGCGCGCCAGGTGCGCCCGCCCCGTCCCCCGCGTCAGCCCCAGGAGCATTCCCCGGGCCTCCGGCACCCAGTGCGGCGCCCCCAGCCCGGTGAAGGCGGGGACGAAGTACACCCCGTCGTTGCCCGCCAGCGAGCGGGCCAGCCCCTCCGTCTCCGCCGCCTGCGCGATGATCCCCAGCGCGTCGCGGAGCCACTGCACCGCCGCCCCGGCGATGAAGATGGAGCCCTCCAGCGCGAACGCCCGCTCCCCCCTGGGGCCGCACGCCGCCGTGGTGAGCATCCCGTGGCGGGACGGGACCCGCTCCTCTCCGGTGTG
>DATAAL010000672.1:0-10521 GCA_036260145.1 Longimicrobiaceae bacterium
CTCCATTCCAGCTCCTCCCCCGCGAGACGGCGGACCAGCGCCCGCTCCCCGAAGAGCTCCATGGCCCGGCGGCGGCGGCGCGCGACCAGCGCGATCCCTGCCCCCACCAGGAGCGGGAGGAGCGCGGCCAGGACGAGCAGCGCGGGGCGTGCGAAGGTCATCTCAGGGCACTCCTCCGCGGCGGGATCCGCGGACCAGCCACTCCAGCACCAGCAGGAGCGCCCCGGCCAGGAGGAACGGGAGGTACCGCTCGGTGTGCCGCACGTAGCGGCGCACCTGCACGGGGGTCCTCACCATCCGGTCGATCTCGTCGTACACCCGCCGCAGCGCCTCGGGATCGGAGGCGCGGAAGTACCGCCCCCCCGTCGCGCGGGCGATCTCGGTGAGCAGCGCCTCGTCGATCCGCACCGGGAGGAAGGCGTAGCGGAGCCCCGCCGCCCCCCGCGCGACGGGAACGCGCGCCACCCCCCGCGAGCCCACCCCCACCGTGTAGACGCGGATCCCCAGCGCCGCCGCTGCGCGGGCCGCGTCGCGGGGGTCGATCTCCCCCCGGTTGTTCTCCCCGTCGCTGAGCAGGATCACCACCCTGGACTCGCCGGGAACGCCGCGGAGCCGGTTCACCGCCGTCGCCAGCCCCATCCCGATGGCGGTACCATCCTCCAGCATCCCCGCCTGCAGCTCCTGCAGTGCGGCGAGGAGGAGCGGGTAGTCGATGGTGGTGGGGACCTGCGTCAGCGCCTCGCCCGCGAACGCCACCAGCCCGATCCGGTCGTAGCGCCGCCCCTGGACGAAGCGCATGGTGGTACGCTTCGCCACCTCCAGGCGGTTGGCGGGGCGGAAGTCCTCGGCGAGCATGGAGGAGGAGATGTCCATCGCCACCACGATGGCGATCCCCTCGGCGGTCGTCTCGACGACGGACGCGCCGGTGCGGGGGCGCGCGAGGGCGACCGCCAGGCACACGAACGCCAGCACCCGGGCGATCTCCGGGAACCGGGAGAGCCACCTCGCCCCACGCGGCTGGAGGCGCGTCAGCTCCCCCGCTCGTGGGAGGGGGAGCGCGGGAGGACGCGTCCGCAGCAGCCAGAGGAGGTAGGCGGGGACGAGCAGCAGGAGGAGGAGCGCCCAGGGGTGCACGAACTCGATCCTCACCCGGCCACCTCCTGCGCGGCGCCCCCGGGCCGGCCGGCCCTGGGAGCGAGGCCCTCGACCCAGCGGCGCGCCTCGCTCCAGTGGCGCTCCGCCTCCGCAGCCGAGGAGGAACCGCGCGCGAACTTGACGCGGTCCGCCTCCCGGAGCAGCTCGCCCAGGCGCTCGACCGCGTCCATGTCCACGCTGTCCTCCCCCAGCGCCTCGACGATCTCCCAGGTAGTGAGATCGGTCCCCCACCGCGGAGAGAGCGCACCCAGATACCCGCGCAGGGCTTCGGAGGTGAGGGTGTAGAACGCCTTCCACTCCTCCGTCTCGATCAGGCGGAGCCGGCGGGCACGATCGAGCGCGGCGAGCGCCCGGGCGCGGGGGTCGTGCCCCGGAGCGACTCGTCTCCCCCGGCGCCTCCAGGCCCGGACGAGGAGATAGACCAGGGTCGCGAGCAGCAGGGCCGCCAGCGCGGCCAGCAGCGCGATCAGGCGAGGATCCCGGTTCGGCCCGATCACGTCCTTGGGACCACGGGGGTGGATCCTGGAGGTATCCTGCGGGAGCACGGAGCGCACGTAGGGGATCTTCAGCGGGACCCGCAGCGTCCGGACGGAGCCCTCCGGATACCTGACCGTAACCCGCGCCGACGGGCGGGGGAGCGCTCCCGGCCTCCACGCCACCAGGGGAAAGGCGACGGTGTACCGGCGCCCGGAAGGGTCGCTCCGCCGGATGCCGGGACCGACGGACTGCACCTCCACGGTGTTGTCGGGACGTGGCGGCAGCTCCACCCGGGCGCCCGGCGGCGCCTCCACCTGCAGGATCGTCAGGAAGCGGTCCCCCACCGTGACGGTGTCCGGGCGGGAGCCACCGGAGAAGCTGGCGGCCGTGGCCACCTCCTGCGCCGGCACCGGGAGCACCGTCCCCCCGGCCAGGAGGAGAGCCAGAGCGTGGGAGACTGCCCGCCTCATCGCCTCAGGCGGGTCTCCCGCCGCCGGAAGAAGCCCAGGAGCGCGGGGGTGTAGCGCTCGCCGGTGCGCAGCTCGATCTCGTCCACGCCCAGGCGGCGGAAGAGCCGCCGTATCTGCTCCCGCTCCTCCCGGGCCGCGCGCGCGTACGCCTCGCGCACCTCGCAGCGCCCGGTATCCAGCACCACCAGCTCGCCCGTCTCGGGGTCGGCGAGCCGGAGGAGCCCCGCGTCGGGGAGCGCGTCCTCGCGGCGGTCGGAGAGGCGCACGGCCACCACGTCGTGCCGTCGCGACGCCAGGCTGAGCGCGCGCTCGAAGGCGTCCGATTCGCTCCCGAGCTGGAAGTCGGAGAAGAGGAAGAGGATGGAGCGTGCCCGCAGGAGGCGCAGCGCGTACTCCATCGCCTCCGGCATCGCGCTCCCCCGCTCCGCCGCCTGGAATCCGAGCAGCTCGCGGATCAGCCGGAGCGCGTGGCGGCGCCCCTTCCGCGGCGGAACGAAGAGCTCGACGCGGTCCGTGAAGATCAGCAGCCCCACCCGGTCGTTGTTGCGGACCGCGGACATGGCGAGCACCGCCGCCACCTCGGCCACCAGCTCCGACTTGAAGCGCTCCCGCGTCCCGAAGCGCATGGAGGCGGAGAGATCCACGAGGAGGAGGACGGTCAGCTCCCGCTCCTCCACGTAGCGCTTGACGTGCGGCTCCCCGGTGCGGGCCGAGACGTTCCAGTCGATGGTCCGCACGTCATCGCCCGGGAGGTAGCCCCGGACCTCCACGAACTCCAGACCCTGCCCCTTGAAGACGGAGAGGTACTCCCCGCTGAAGTGGGAGTCCACCGCCCCGCGGGTGCGCAGCTCGATGCGCCGCACCTGGCGCAGCACCTCGCGCGGGACGGGGTCGGGGTGTTTCGAGGGATCCTTCATGCGGGGCGAGCGACGGCAGGAAGCGGGCCGGTGAGGTGGAACAAAAACGTGCGGGGGAGACCCGCAGCAGGTCCGCGGGGTCCGGAGCGGCCCCACCCGTGAACCGATCCGGAGCGAGACCTACGGTACCCGCACCGCCTCGAACACTCGCCGCACGATGTCGTCCGGGGTGACCTCCTCGGCCTCCGCCTCGTAGGTCGTGATGACCCGGTGGCGCAGCACGTCCACCCCGATGGCCTTCACGTCTTCCGGGGTCACGTAGGTGCGCCCCCTCAGGAAGGCGTGCGCCCGGGAGCACACCGCCAGCGCGATGGTGGCCCGCGGCGACGCCCCGAACTCGATCAGCGGCTCCAGCTCCGCCAGCCCGAACTTCCGCGGCTCGCGCGTGGCCGTCACCACGTCCAGGATGTAGTCGCCCACCTTGTCGTCCAGGTACAGGTGCGCGATGCTCCGCCGGGCGGACAGGATCTCCTCCGGCGTCGCCACCGGCGACACCCGGATCTCGTCCCCCCCCGACATCCGCCGCAGGATCTCACGCTCCTCCTCCCGGGTGGGGTACCCGATCCGCACCTTGAGCATGAACCGGTCCACCTGCGCCTCCGGGAGCGGATACGTCCCCACCTGCTCGATGGGGTTCTGCGTGGCGAGCACCAGGAAGGGCTGCGGGAGCGGGAAGGTGGTCCCGCCGATGGTCACCTGCCGCTCCTGCATGGCCTCCAGCAGCGCAGCCTGCACCTTGGCGGGAGCGCGGTTGATCTCGTCGGCCAGAACGATGTTGGCGAAGACCGGTCCGGGGTGCGGAGTGAACTCCCCCGTCCGCGCGTTGTAGATGGTGGTCCCCACCACGTCGGCGGGGAGGAGGTCGGGGGTGAACTGGATCCGCTGGAAGGAGGCGTGCACCACCTCGGCCAGCGTCTTCACGGTGAGCGTCTTCGCCAGCCCGGGGAGCCCCTCGAAGAGCACGTGACCGCCGGTCAGGAGCCCGATGAGGAGGCGCTCGATCATGTACTCCTGCCCCACCACCCGCCGGTGCACCTCCGCTACGATCCGGGAGGTGAAGTCCGGGACGGGAGCGGAGTCCGGGAGCGGAGGTGCGGAGGCGCTCATGGAGCCTCGGTGGAGGGTTCGCCCTTCAGGGCGCGCTGCACCGCGACGCGGATCTCGGGCGCGCGGTCGCCGGCCAGCCCCTGGAGCACCTCCCGTGCCCGCGTCCCTCCCAGCATCCCCAGCGCCCGGATCGCCTCCACCCGCATCGCCACGGGGCGCCGGGAGAGCCAGCCCCCGCTCCCCGCCCGCTCCTCGAGCACCGGGAGGGCGCGCACGTCGTGCAGCCGCCCCAGCGCCCGCACGATCTCGGTCTCCACCTCGGACTCGTTCTCCTGCCCCAGGCGGGCAAGGAGCGGGACCACCGCCGCGGGCACGTGCGTCAGCCCGAGCCCCAGCGCCGCCGAGCCACGGATCCCGGCGTCCGGGTCGTTCAGGGCGTGGACCAGGAAAGGAACGGCCTCTGCGCCACCCAGCTTGGTGAGCGCCACCACGGTCTCCCGCCGCACCCGGGCATCGGGGTGCTGGATGGTCCAGGCGAAGTGCTCCAGAGACTCCGCGCTCCGGATCTCGCCTAGGATGTTCACCGTGTTGCGGACCACGAACCAGCGCTCATCGCCGAGCATATCCCTGAGCACCGGGATCCCCACCCGCTCCAGCGCCACCAGGGCGTCCCGGTACGCACGCCGCGCGGAGACGTCGGAGGCATCGGCCAGCGCGCGCACCAGGGGGGAGACCACCTCCGCTCCGACGTGGAGCAGCGCAGCCTGCAGCTCCGCCCGCTCCGTGTCTTCGCGGGCTTTCCCGAGCCGCGACACCAGCAGGTCGATCACGGGCCGGCTGGCCACCTTCTGGATGGCGAGCATCACCTGCCCCCGCTGCGCCGGCGCACGCTGCGCCAGCACCTCCGCGTCGCGACGCATCCGGAGCACCAGCTCCACCACCTCCTCCGGCCGACCCTTCTCCACCATCCAGCGGGCCACCTGCCGCAGGCGCTCCATGAGGGGCACCCGCTCCGCCTCCGGAGCCGACACCAGCTGTCTCCTCAGCTCGTCCAGGCTCTCCGACTCGGCTCGCGCGGCGGTCTCCCGCACCAGCTCGTACACCTCGTGCGCCGACCAGACGGCGGCGTCCACCTTCACGCCCCCCTGTCGCTCCCGCTGGGCAACCGCTTCCCTCGGGGCGGGGGAAATCCCGTTGACGAGTATCCCCCGCGTCCCGGCCGCTCCCAGCGCGGCCAGAAAGCCACCCGCGGCCTGCACCACCCGGACCGGGAGGGCGGCAGCCGACAGGAAGCGACCGAGGTCCACGGCGTGCACGCCCTCGACCCGGAAGGTGAAGGAATGCACCCCGTGCTCCGCCAGCCGTGCCGCGAACCGCGTCACGTGCGCCGACCGGTACGCCGCCCACTCCATCCCCACCCGCAGTCTCGTCGGCTCCACGTCGACGTGCAGCTCCCCGCCCAGGGCGAGGAGGTCGCGCTCCAGCTTCTCCAGCGCCTGCTCCAGCGTGGGGTGCGTGACCGGGTAGAGCTCGCTCAGGCAGTACGCCTTGCCGAGATCCCGGATCAGCGCGGGTGGAACGGGGGCACCGGGCATACGGTCCTCACCGTTTGATGCGTTCTCCCCGGTCTTCGTGGCGGAAGACCCAGGCAGCCAGCGCCCCCGGACGGATCCGGCGGGCGCGCTCCCACGGCTCCACGTCCCACCGCGACCCCACCGTCGCGTCGCCGTGCGAATCCAGGCGCGCGAGGATCATCTGCACCCGGGAGCACCAGCGCTCCCAGTTCGCGGGGCGGAGGTCCACCCATCCGTTGTCCACCGACCACTCCCAGCTCTCGCCGGGGTAGGGAGCCACCTTGATCTCGGCGCCGCGGAGGAGCCGCTCCCCGTCCGCGAGGAGGATGGGGAGGCCGATGGAGAGGATGGAGGTGCGGAGCCCCTCGTCGCCCCTCACCAGCTCCTCCGCCCGGCACGCCGCCGCGTGCGGGTCCAGCACCGCGGTGGCATCCAGCGCCCCGCCGGTGAGGCGCCCCAGGATCGCCGCCTCGAAGAGGAGCTTGGAGAGGCGCGGCGGACCCAGCATCTCGTACGCGATGCTCTCCACCCCGTACTCGTGCTCCAGCTCCTCCATCCGGGAGATCGCGGCCTGGCGCAGCACCCCCGCGCGGTAGGTGGGGCCGGAGGTGGCCGCGTCCAGCGCCGCCACCACGTCGCGCCCGGTGGGGTGCCCCTGGATCTCCCGCACCACGTTCTCCGCGATCTCCTCGGGGGTGATGAACTCCATCAGCCCGAGCGCGGTGAGCGTCTCGAACTCCGACGGGGAGAAGAGCCCGTTCTCCCCCGCATCCAGGTACACCCCCTGGAGCACCTCGCCGGTGTCGCGCCACGTCCCGCCCGCGGCGCCGTCCGCCAGCGCCTCGCGGACCGGCACCGGCGCGGTCGCGTCGGTGCGGCGGATCGGGCGCCCCCCGCGGGTGACCTCTCCCACCCCGATCCGCTTCCACGAGATCGCCGCGGTGGGCTTGATCTCCTTCACGGCCGGTGCGCCCGGGGTGCGCGCCATGAGGTAAAGGAGGAGGGTGTGCGCCCCGGCCAGCGACGCCTTCGCCAGGAGGACGCGGGAGGGGCGCTCCTCCGAGTGGGTGAAGGGGATGTTGAGCCCCATTCCCCCCGTCCCGGCCGTCCCGATCTTCAGGTACAGCCGGGTCTCCGCGCGCCCCATCACCTCCAGCGCGAGCTGCACGTGCCGGATCAGCTGCGGGAGGTACATGGTGGCCAGGTGCCGCTCCACCGCGTCGAAGTCCGCCCTCCCCTCCCGGGCCCTCTCCCGCAGCTCGGAGGCGCTGTCGAAGGCGTTCTGGTAGGCGAAGACGGTGGCGGTGTTGATGGTGTCGACGATCACCTCGGGCCGGTGCCGGGTGATGATGCGTCCCAGGGTGGAGCGCTCGACCACGTCCGCGGTGAGGGGGCCGAGGAGGTCGTCCAGGATCTGCCCGCGCGCCGCCGGGTCGCCCAGGATCTCGATCCTCCGCCGGTCCTTGAGGTCGTACGGGAGGAAGATGTCCCCCCACTCCGGCGCCAGCTCCACCCCCTCCGAATCGGGGCTCGCGCGCAGCTCCGCGACCGCGCCTTCGGCCTCGTCCTGCGTAAGCCCGGACACCACCACCAGCGCGGGCTTCAGCGGGAGGAGCTGGCGCGCGAGCGCCATCCCGACGAGCCCGGATCCACCCAGCAGCAGGATGCGAGTGCCTCGAATCTCCATGTACGGTCGGTCGTGGGTGAAGGTCTCGGGAGGGTCAGGCCGCGCCGGACTCGCGGCCGACGCGCCGCAGCTCGGCCGGAGCGACGACGCGCCACCGCCCCGGGGGCAGCTCGCCGAGCTCCACCGGGCCGAACCGCCTGCGGATCAGCCGCCGCACGGAGTGGCCGAGGGCGTCCAGCATCCGCCGCACCTCGCGCTTCTTCCCCTCGCGCAGCACCAGCCGGATCCGGAACACGTCCTGGTCCACCTGGTGCAGCCGCTCCGCGGACTCGGCGCGCGCCATCCCCTCCTCCAGCTCGATCCCGGAGACCAGGCGGCGCAGCTCCTCGCTGGAGGGACGCCCCTCCACGTCGGCCAGGTACTCCTTGGTAACGCCGAAGCGGGGGTGGAGGAAGCGGTTCGCGGTGGGGCCGTCGTTGGTGAGGAGGAGGAGCCCCTCGCTGTCCCGGTCCAGCCGCCCCACGTGGAAGAGGTGGTGGTAGCGCGCCGGGATCAGGTCGTAGATCGTCCTCCGGCCGTACGGATCGTGCCGGGTGGTGACGTACCCGCGCGGCTTGTGCAGGGCGATCCAGGTGGTCTGCTCCGGGGGGGACACCAGCTCCCCGTCCACCTCCACCCGGTCGCGCCCCGGGACCACCTTGGTCCCCGGTGCGGTGACCCCCTCCCCGTTGACGAAGACCCGGCCCTGCGCGATCAGCTCCTCCGCGGCGCGCCGGGACGCGATCCCCGCCCGCGCGATGTACACCTGCAGGCGGACCGGCTCGCCCATCGTGCCTTCCCTCCCCTTACGCGCCATTCGGCTTCACCTCCTCGCTCCGCTGCGAAAGCACCACGGGAAGCTCCTCCGGCCGGGGCAGGTCCTCGATGGAGCGGAACCCGAAGTGCTCCAGGAAGCGGCGCGTGGTCCCGTACAGCAGCGGCCGCCCCAGCCCCTCCCCGCGCCCCACCACCTCCACCAGCTCCCGCTCCTGCAGGGTCCTGAGCACCCCGCCGGCCCCCACCCCCCGGATCTCCTCGATCTCCGCGCGCCCCACCGGCTGCCGGTAGGCGATGATCGCCAGCGTCTCCAGGGCGGGGGCCGAAAGACGGGCGTTGGCGGGGACGGAGTCGAACCGCTCCAGGACCGGCGCGAACTCCGGCCGGGTCAGGAGCTGGTAGCCCCCCCCGATCTCGAAGATCCCGAAGGCCCGCCCCTCCCGCTCGTACTCGACGCGGAGCTCCGCGACCGCCTCCTCCACCCGCTCCTCGTCCAGATCCTCGTCCACGCGCGCCAGCTCCGCCGCGCTCACCGGCGCCTGGCTGGCGAAGAGCACCGCCTCCACCACCCGGCTGGCCCGCATCACTCCTCCCCGCGCCGGCGCCGGTACACCCAGAGCGGGGTGAAGGGGGCCGACTGCCGCACCAGCACCGCGCTCCGCTTCGCCAGCTCCAGGCACGCCAGCAGCGAGACCACGGCGTGCATCCGCGTCCCCCACGGCGAGACCAGCGCCGCGAATTCCACCCGCCTCGACTCGCGCAGGGCGCCGAGCACCAGCTCGATCTTCTCCTCGATCCGCACCAGGCGACCTCGGAAGCGGTAGCCGGGCTCCGGCTCCGTCGCGCGGGCAGCGAAGCGGAGGACCGCTTCCCACACCTCGTCCCAGGTGGTCTCCAGCGGCACGCCGGACGCGGGCGCGGGCCGGACCTCCACGTAGCCGCGCTGCCACCGCCGCGAGCGGTCGCGCTCCGCGTCCTCCAGGAGCCGGGCGGCCTCGCGGAAGTGCTCGTACTCCAGGAGCCGCCGCACCAGCTCCGCCCGGGGGTCCTCCTCCTCGCCGCCTTCCACCCGGCGGGGGAAGAGCATCTGCGCCTTGATCCGTACCAGGGTGGCCGCCATCTCCAGGAACTCCCCCGCCCGCTCCAGCTCCAGGTGGTCTGCCCGGTCGATCGCGGCCAGGAACTGCGCCGTGATCCGGGCGATGGGGATGTCGAAGATGTCGATGTCCTGGTTGCGGATCAGGTGCAGGAGGAGGTCCAGCGGGCCCCGGAAGCGCTCCAGGTCCACCTGGTAGAGGTCCGGGGAGGCAACCCGTTCCACCGCTTACCCTCCACTGAGAGCCCGCGCGACGCCGACCGCGAGCCCGGTCAGCGCTCCCACGGGAAGCACGAGGAAGTTGAGGACGCCCACGAAGAGCAGGACGAAGAGGATCAGCATCCCGTACTGCCCCAGCTCCCGGTACCGGAGCGCCAGGCGCACCGGGAGGAGGTGGTAGAGCACGTGCGAGCCGTCCAGTGGGGGGATGGGGATCAGGTTGAAGATCACCAGCAGGAAGTTGAGCCCGATCCCGGCGTAGAACATGTTCGCCAGCAGCTCCCAGCTCGGCGCGAGCCTGGGAATCCCCCGGTGCGCGGCGATCACCGCGGCCAGCAGGAGGGTGAAGAGGATCGCGAGCAGGAAGTTGGTGGCGACACCCGCCAGGGAGACCAGGATGTCACCCCGTTTGTAGTTGCGGAAGTTGCGCGGGTCCACGGGGACGGGGCGGGCCCAGCCGAGGATCGGCCCGCCCATGATGGCCATGATCCCCGGAAGGAGGATACTCCCCAGCGGGTCCAGGTGCGGAAGGGGGTTGAGCGTGATCCGCCCCTGCGCGGCGGCGGTAAGGTCCCCCTGCGACCGGGCCACCCAGGCGTGGGCCACCTCGTGCAGCACCACCGAAAAGATCAGAACCGGAAGCGTGATCAGCAGTTGTTCCATGGGCAGAAGCTAGTGGAGGCCCGCTTTCTTGTCAAAAGCGTGCGGCCACGCGCTTGACAGGGTCGCTCTGGAGCGGTATTTTTCGGCTTCCCCGAAACGGGGCTTTGCCACGACGAGCACCCTGAAACGAGATTTTCCGGAGGTCAGTTTGCCGAACGTCAAGTCCGCCGAGAAGCGGATGCGGACCAACGAGGTCCGCGCCGAGCGCAACAGGGCCCGACGCTCCCGGCTTCGCACCGCGCTCCGCAAGGTTCGCCAGGCGGAGAACGCGGAGGTGGCGGGCAGGGCTCTCCAGGAGGCGATCTCGCTGCTGGACCGCGCCGCGCGCAAGCGGATCATCCACCCGAACAAGGCCGCCCGCGCCAAGTCGCGCCTGAGCGCCTTCATCGGCAAGCTCGGCGCGTAAGCCCGGCGGAACACCGACGGAGCACGAGGCCCGCCGACCCACGAGGTCGGCGGG
>DATAAL010000673.1:0-8791 GCA_036260145.1 Longimicrobiaceae bacterium
GGCCGCGCGGCCGGCGCCCCTCCGGGATCAGTGGGTGGCGGATCCCCCCCGGGTCTGGACACCCTGGCCCTCCAGCCACCCCTCCATCGCGCCCCGGATCTCCGCGAGGCGCTCCGGGGTGCGGGCCTCGTAGCGGGCCACCAGGACCGGCTCGGTGTTCGAGGCGCGGATCAGCCCCCACCCGTCGCCGAAGAGGACGCGGGCGCCGTCCACGTCGATCACCTCGTGCCCCTGCCGGAAGTACTCGGTGGCGCGGGCGACGATGTCGAACTTGGTCTCTTCCGTGGCCGGGTAGCGCAGCTCGGAGGTGGAGACGAAGTGCGGGAACTCGGCGATCCACCCGGAGAGCGGGCGCCCCTGGCGCGCCACGATGTCGATCAGGAGGCAGGCGCCGTACAGGCCGTCGTCGTAGCCGTAGTAGTCGTTCCCGAACATGATGTGTCCGGAGAGCTCGCCGGAGAGGAGCGCCCCCTCCTCCTTCATCCGCTTCTTGATCAGGGAGTGCCCGGTGGCGTTCATCAGCGGGACGCCGCCGGCCCGCTCGAGCACCTCGGGAAGGAGCTGTGAACACTTGACATCGAACACCACCTTCTGCCCCGCGCCGCGCTTCTCGATCAGGTCGAGCCCGTAAAGGAGGAGGAGCGTGTCGCCGCGGACGATCTCGCCCCGGTCGTCGACGGCGCCGATCCGGTCCGCGTCCCCGTCGAACGCCACCCCCAGGTCGGCGCCGGTCTCCTTCACCCGGACGATGAGGTCCACCAAGTTCCTGTCCACCACCGGGTCGGGGTGGTGGTTGGGGAAGGTGGGGTCGGAATCGCAGAAGAGGGGGATCACGTCCACGTTGGGGCCGAGTGCGCGGAGAAGCTCCACCGCCACGATGGACCCGGTGCCGTTGCCACAGTCGGCAACCACCCGGACCGGCCGCTCGATCCGGAATCGGGAGGCGACGTAGCGGACGTAGTCGTCCAGGACCTCCCGGTTCTCGACCGAGCCCGTGCCGCTGGCGTAGTCCTCGGCGTCGATGAACTGGCGGATCTCCTGGATGGCGCCGCCGTACAGCGAGCCGCCCTCGAGCGTCATCTTGAAGCCGTTGTACTGCGGCGGGTTGTGCGATCCTGTGACCTGCAGGCCCCCTTCCAGCCCCAGGTGGAAGACGGCGAAGGAGTGCACCGGGGTGGGGACCAGCCCCACGTCCACCACCTTCGCGCCCGCGGCCACCATCCCGCGGCGCACTCCTGCCGCGAGATCTTCGGACGAGGTACGGTTGTCCCGCCCCAGGGCGAGCGTCGGGGCCTCCCTGCCCAGGCGGCGCCGGGCCAGGGTGGCGAAGGCGCGGCCGATTCCCTCGGCGACCTCCGCGGTGAGGTCGGTGCCGACCACGCCGCGGATGTCGTACTGCCGGAAGATGTGCGGATTGGGCTTGGCCATATGGGAAACGGAGTCCGTTGCGATCGGTTGAGTTAAGACGACGCGGGTGACGGGCGCGACCCCTAGGCTCCGACGACGGCCACGGCCTCGATCTCGACGCGGGCGTCCCGCGGGAGCCGCGCCGCCTGCACGGTGGAGCGCGCCGGAGCGTGGTCGCCGAAGAAGCGGGCGTACACCTCGTTCATCGCCGTGAAGTCGTTCATGTCCGACAGGAACACGGTGGTCTTCACCACCGTCCGCAGGGAGGCGCCGGCCGCCTCCAGGACCGCGCTCAGGTTCTGCATGACCCGCTCCGTCTGGATGGCGATGTCGCCCTCTACCATCTGCATGGTGGCTGGGTCGAGGGGGATCTGCCCCGCGGTGAAGACGAGCCCCCCGTGCACGATGGCCTGGCTGTAGGGACCGATGGCTGCGGGAGCTCCTCCGGTCTGGATCCGTTCGAGAGCGGGCATGGTCGATATCGTCGGGGTTTCAGGGGTTCGGATCGCCCACCGGGACGGCGGGGAGCGGGCGGTGGGCCGCGACCGCGGAGCGCACCTCCTCCGGTGCGACCACGGCCACTCCGTGCTTCCCCACCTCGATCCCGGCGGCGAAGTTGGCCAGGATGGCGGCTTCTTCGATGCTGGCGCCCGCGGCGAGCCCGACGGCTAGGAAGGCGGTGACGGTGTCCCCCGCCCCGGAGACGTCGTAGACCTCGCGCGCCACGGTGGGGATGCGGAGGGACTCCCCGGACTCGCAGCGCAGGACCATCCCCTCCTCGCCCAGGGTGAGGAGGAGGTGCCGGCACCCGGTCCGGGCGCGCGCCGCCTCCAGCCAGACGTCGTCGTGCGGACGGACGATCTCGCCCATCGCGCTCCCCAGCTCCACCGCGTTGGGCTTGAACACCGTGGCGCCGCGGTAGTCCCAGAAGTGGCGGAACTTGGGGTCCACCACGCTGGGAATCCCCGCCCGCTCCGCCGCCTCCAGGGCGGTGCGGATCACCGCCGGGACCAGGACGCCCTTGTTGTAGTCTTCCAGGACCAGCGCGTCCGACGCGGCCACGGACTCGCGCACCAGGGCGCAGAGCTCGGTGACGCAGTCGTCCGGGAGGTCGTCGTCGCGCTCGCGGTCGAAGCGGATGACGTGGTGGCTACGCGCCATGACGCGCGTCTTGGTGGTGGTGGGGCGGTCCGGGCGCTCCACCAGCCGCGGGCGCAGCGTCCCTCCGCTGCGCTCGGTCAGGGCGGCGCGGACGCGGAGCCCCGAATCGTCGGCGCCAACGTAGCCGAGGAGATCGCAGTCCGCGCCGAGGGTGACGATGTTGGCGGCGACGTTCGCGGCGCCCCCGAGCGCCCATCGGTCTTCCTTGATGTTGACCACCGGCACCGGCGCCTCGGGAGAGATCCGGGTGACCGTCCCCTCCAGGTACACGTCCAGCATCACGTCGCCGACCACCGCGACGCGGAGGCTGCAGGTGCGTCCGAGGATCTCGTCCAGACGGTCGGGGGTCAGTCGCTCCATCACTGCCGGGTCGTGCTGCACTGCCGGGGCTTGAAGATGAAGGCCGGTCCGGGAAAACGAGCGGGGAATGTACCGGCGGGGGTGAAGCGTGTAAAGATTTGAGGGGGTGCGGGGGAGGGGCGGCCGGGCGTAGTCCGCGTCTTCACGGCTCTACGGGCGAGTGCAGCGTGAGCTGGTAGGGACCGCCCGGAGCCTCGGGCCGCCACCCCTCCGCGAGCGCCAGGCGGACGGCGCGCGCCACGTCGGAGGGAGTGATCACGCCTCCCTTCGCGCCCATCGAGTTGTCCGGGCGCGCCGCGGGCACCCGCACCTGGAGCACGGCCCCGGGCGTGTCCGCGTGCTGGACAGCGAAGGATAGCCCCGTCCAGGCATTGGCCTGCGCGTAGGTGGGCGAGCGTCGGACGAGCCAGCGGTAGGGCTGGCCGTCCACGACGATGCGCCGCGATCCTTTCCTGGGCAGCACGGCGAAGCTCCTTCGCGCGGTGTGGGGACGGGCCAGTCACGCGAGACGATCGTCCCCGTGATGTAAGCGGGTTGATCCCGCCGTTCCGACGTGCCGGGGGAGACCGTATCTTGTGCGGTCGTCCACCCTCCATCGCCACGCGTCATGAGTGACCGGACCCACCCCTTCCGCGACCTGGAATTCGACCGGCTGGAGCCCGCCGAGATGGAGCGCCGGGCGCGCGAGTTCCATGAAGAGCTGCAGCGCCGCCGGTCGGTGCGGGTGTTCTCCACCGACCCGGTGCCGCGGGAGCTGATCGAGTATGCGGTCCGGTGCGGCGGGACGGCTCCCTCGGGCGCGCACCAGCAGCCCTGGACCTTCGTGGTGGTGGAGGACCCCGGCCTCAAGGCCCGGATCCGGGAGGCCGCGGAGGCGGAGGAGCGTGAGTTCTACTCCCACCGGGCGCCCCCGGACTGGCTGGAGGCGCTGGCGCCGCTCGGAACCGACTTCCACAAATCGCACATCACCGACGCTCCCTACGTGGTGGTCCTCTTCCGCCACCTCTACGGCGTGGCCGCGGACGGGAGCCGAAGGACGCACTACTATACCACGGAGAGCTGCGGGATCGCGGCTGGGCTCTTCATCGCGGCGGTCCACCACATGGGGCTGGCGACGCTCCCACACACCCCGTCGCCCATGGGGTTCCTGTCGGAGCTGCTGGGACGTCCGGAGAACGAGAAGCCGTTCCTGCTGATGCCGGTCGGCTACCCGGCGCCGGACGCGCGGGTGCCGGACATCGCGCGCAAGCCGCTGGACGAGATCTGCGTCTGGAGGTAGCGGAGCCGGGGGTCTATTCCCCGGACACTCCCAGGACCCGGCGCAGCGCCGTGACGTCGGTCTTGGAGGCGTGCCGCGGGTCGCGGGGGATGCGCGGCAGGACGCGCAGCTCGTCCACCGGGACGGGGTCCAGGCGCCGCAGCAGCGCGGCGCGCTCCGCGGCGTCCAGGCGGCCTTCCGCGACCTCCACGCAGAGGACGGCCCGCTGCCCCAGAGCCGGGTCCGGGAGGCCGAGGTAGGCCGCGTGGCGCACCCCCGGCGCGCCCAGCGCCCGCACCTCCGCCGGGGTACTCCACCACGTCGCCCCGGCGCGCTCCACCCGCTGGGAGATGCGCCCCATCAGCCAGAGCCTCCCCTCCGCGTCCACCCTCCCCCCGTCGCCGGTGCGGTGCCAGACCCGGTCGCCGTCGCGGACCTTGTTGGCTCGGTCCGCCTCCGGGTGGTCCAGATACCCGCGGAGCACGTGATCACCCGCGACCACGATCTCTCCGGCGTCGCCCCACCCCGCCTCCCATTCCTTCCACCCGGATGGCCCCAGTTCCACAGGACCGTCGCAGGGACGGATCAGACGCAGGGTGATCTCCGGCACCGGGGGTCCCACGCAGATCCCTTCCCCGCCCCCCTCCATCGCCGCCAGCATCGTCCGCGCCTCGATCCCGGCCACCGGCTCGGCCTCGGTGCTCCCGTAGATAACGTGCGCCTCGCCGGCCACGGTGTCCGCAAGGAGCCGCGCCAGCGGCGGGTACACGGGCGCCCCCCCGGTAAAGAGTGCGCGCAGCGGCAGCTTCCGCCCCCGACCGGCGCACCACCCCGCCAGGCGCTCGTAGAACGCCGGGGAGCCGCAGGAGGTGGTGACCCCCTCGACCTCGATCTGCCGGAACACGGTCGGAGGGTCGATCTCCGCCGGGCGGCGGGGGTCGAAGTCCGGGATCACGCTGGGGGTCCCGGTCGCCAGGTTGTTGAGGACGAAGACGGGGAGGGTCGGCAGGTCCACGTCCTCCTCCGTGAGCCGGAGGTGCGCGGCCAGGGCGCGGTGCTGCGCCCAGAGGAAGGCGTGGGAGCGGGCGGCCCCCTTGGGTGCGCCGGTGCTCCCGGTGGTGAAGGTGACCAGGGCCGGGTGGTCGGAGGCGACCGGCTCCGCGGGGCGGGCTCGCGGTGGACGCTGGTAGCGCGACAGGGGGAGGAGGCGGCGTCCCACGATCCATTTCACCGGGATCCCGCGCACGGCGCCGCTCAGCAGCCGGAGGAGGTGGGCGCGCGGGGAGCCGATGAACGCTTTCGGCCGGGCAGCGACCACCGCGGCGTCCAGCCGGGCACGTCCGGACCAGGCGTCCAGGAAGACCGCCGTCGCCCCGGCGTGGAAGACCGCGAGGAGGGCCACGTACAGGTCGATGGACATGGGGACGAAGATCAGCACCCGGTCCCCCGGCCCGATCCGCGACTCCCGCAGCCCCGCCGCCAGCGCGGCCACGCGCTCCGCCAGCGCGCCGAAGGTGATGCGCCGGGCACGGCCGCCCGCGTACTCCACGATCGCCGTCCGCTCCGGGTGCAGCGTGGCCCGTTCGGCCAGGCGCGCAGCGATGTTGGGGTTGGCGGGAGCCACAGCGCTACCTCAGGGCATCCACCCGTACAGCGCATAGCGCCGGAACAGCTCGCCGCGGTGCCTGCCGGAGATTCGGGTGGAGGCGTTCGCCACCTGCATCAGGGCGTGGATCACCGCCGGGGCGCCGCGCGCGAAGGCGATCCGGTGGACTTCACGGGTGAGGTGGCCTCCCAGCCCCATCCCCCGCGCCTCCGGCGAGGTGGCGAGCGTCTTGAGCACCACCCGACGGTGCCCTCCCCCGGCCGGATCCAGCGGGTCCGGGAAGGCGAAGACGAACCCGAGCAGGCGCCCGTCCGCACTGCGCGCCAGTCGTACCAGCTCCGGGTCGAGAAGCGGACGGATTTTCCTGTAGGCGCTGCTGAACTCGTCGAAGCCGATGGGGGTGTAGAACAGGTTCCCCGCGAAAGCGGCCAGGCTCAGATCGAACACCTCGCGCAGCTCCTCGTCGAAACGGCCCGGGTCGATGGGATGGACGGCGATCCCGTACCGGTCGAGGGAGTCGTCCGCGGGGACCTCGGCCCCGTCCTCCGGGCGGAAGGCGATGCGGCTCTCGTACTCCGCGGCCACAGTGAAGCCTGCGCCCTCGAAGTGCTCCGGGTACTCCGGCGGGTTGACCGGCTCCGTCAGGAAGGGGTGCGGCACCGCCTCCCCCGGAGCGGGCGGGAGCGCGAGCCGGTAGCGCTTCCAGGTGCTCCCGTTCATCGGCCCCAGCACCCGTGCCACGCCCCGCTCCGCCAGCACCTCCCTCGCCCGGCAGAGGAGGGCGACCCCTGCCTCCGCGTCGGTCGCCTCGTACCACCCCACCAGCCCCGTGGGGCCGGGGACGCCGTGCAGCTCCGGCGCCACTTCCAGCGCCAGCCGCGCGACGGGCGCGCCGTCCGCGTAGGCGACCAGGCACTCCGTGCCGGCGCGCAGCTCGTCGTCCGGGGCGGCGGCGTACCCGGCACGCTCGCGGAGGGCGGCGAAGTCTGCCAGGCGCGGATCACCGGGGGCGAGGTGCTCGATGCGAAGGCTCATGACTTCCTCGCGGATCCGTCGCGGTGACCCTGCTCCTCGCGGATGGCGACCACCGGGAGTTCCAGCCCCCACAGGATGGCCGCCAACCGCAGGGCGACGATGAGACCCATCCCCGGCAGCGCGGCGGCGGGACGCGGAAGGCCGATCCAGGCCAGCAGCAGGTACGTCGCCGATCCCGCGATGGCAGCCGAGGCGTACAGCTCGCCCTTGCGGAAGATCAGCGGGATCTCGGCCGAGAGCACGTCGCGGATCACCCCGCCGGCCACCCCGGTCATGGTGCCCATCAGCACGGCCACGATCGCGCCGACCCCGGCCTGCTCCGCGATCTGCACCCCGCCGATGGTGAACATCCCCAGCCCCAGCGCGTCGGCGATGGCCAGGGAGTGCTCCGGCGGGGACCGGCGGGTGGCGTAGAGGAGCGTCAGGAGCGCCGCGGCGCAGCTCACCACCAGGTGGGCCGGGTCGGCGATCCAGAACACCGGGTGCCGGTCCAGGAGCACGTCGCGGAGCGTCCCCCCTCCGATGGCCGTCACGCAGGCGATCACCACCACCCCCAGCAGGTCCATCCGCTTGCGCCCCGCCGCCAGCGCGCCGCTGGCCGCGAACACCGCCACGCCGAGGAGCTGCAGGAAGTAGAGCACCGGACCCCGCCTATCCCCGGGTGAGCCAGAGGAGGTGCGGCGGGAGCACCACCGCGAGCGCGGCGAGTGACGAAGCCATCTCCAGCCGCAGCTCCCAGACCGGCCCCCTCGGCATCCTCCGACACCACCGGAGCGACGCATACAGCGAGAACGCCACCAGGCAGATCGCGGTCGCCACGGCCGCCGCCTCAACCAGGTTCCCTTCCCCCCACACCGCGATCCCCGCGGGCAGCACCCACACCAGCCCAGTCGCCAGCGCGGCGAGGCGGCGCAGGGGACGGACCGCCTCCGGGCCCGGCTCCCGCCACGACATCGCCAGCATCGCCAGGTGCGCGGCCAGGACGCCGACGAACGCCGGGTACAGCGGGTCGCCGCGCGCCAGCGCGGGGCTCACCGGGAGGAGCGTCTCCCACGCGTTGTTCAGCGCCACCATGCCGGCGGCGACGACGGTGCTGTAGAACACGGCCGCCACCTGGTACTCCCCCCGCGGAGGAGGCGCGTCCCGGCGCCCCGCCGGGAGGAAGAAGCTCAGCACCCCTGCCAGCGCCAGCGCCGGCGCCACGATCCACTCCGGCCCCCCGAGCGCGAAGGCTCCGTAGAAGAAGAGCGTGGCCCCGATCGCCCCGCTCACCGTGAGGACGCGGGAGCGGAGCGCCGCCCACGAGATCACCCCGATCAGCACCAGCTGCGCCCCGAGCTGCGCCGCCAGGAACTCCGCGGGGCGCGGCGTCATCTTGATCAGCAGGAAGTAGGTGACGAGCGGGACCACCAGGTTGTCGCTCCCGTACAGGCACACCGCCTCGAAGAAGGTGACGATCAGCGCCACCTGCAGGGCGATCACCACGCTCTCCGAGCGTCCGATGCCGGAGAGGAGGAGGAGCGGGAGGTGCACCCCCAGGAAGGTCGCCAGGAAGAAGACGGCCGATCCCTCCAGGCTGCGCCGGTCCTCAGCCTCCACGCTGTAGGTGATGCGCCCGTAGGTGGTCCCCACCAGCGCCGCCATGGTGTCGGACACCACCAGCGCCAGGATCGAGATCAGGTAGAAGACCGGCGTGGGGGAGGCGATCCGGAAGAGGAGGTAGATGGCCAGCGGGTAGTACAGACCTCCCTCGGATTTCCGGGCGACGCCGTGGACGCTCTGCAGGAGGCCAAGCCGCCGTGTCCCCCACAGGATCAATGCGAAGGCCGCCCCGAGCGCGAGCACCGTCCAGTGGGAGGCGGAGATCCAGGGGAAACCCGCGGCGATCACCCCCCCGCCGGTGTGTACCGCCTTGCGCGTCCACTCCACCGGGGGATTGGCCAGCTTGCGCCACAGCTCGGCCG
>DATAAL010000674.1:0-11370 GCA_036260145.1 Longimicrobiaceae bacterium
AGCCGGTCCACCACACGGCAGGTCAGGTGCCGCTTCAGCTCCTTCGGGAGCGCCTCGTAGTACGCCCGGGTGAACTGCAGGTCGTGCCGTTCGGCGTTGTTGGCGGTGGGCGCGTCCACCCCCAGCACCAGCACCGGGCGCCGCTTGCTTCCTACTTGTGCCGGTAGGTGATCCGACCCCGCGAGAGGTCGTACGGGGAGAGGGAGAGCGTCACCCGGTCGCCCTCCAGCACCTTGATCTTGAACTTGGACATCTTCCCCGCGCCGTAGGCCAGGACGACGTGGCCGTTCTCCAGCTTCACGCGGTACTTCCGGTCGGGGAGGACCTCCGTCACCACGCCCTCCACCTCGATTCCTTCCTGCTTCGCCATAAACACCGCTTTCCGCCGGGAGGTCCCCGGCACAAATGAGAGCCCGCGGGGCGCGTCGGCGGGGACGCGCGCCGCGGGCGAATCGCCATCGGGAGCCCGCCGGACTCCGGGCGTTCCGGTTCCTTACACCGCACCCCGTCAAAGGTTGCCCGGGGCGGGGAGCGCGGCCGACTCGCCCAGGAGGGCGCGCAGCTCCGCCTGCGCATGGTCCAGCTCCCCGCGCAGCACCCGGTACCGCTCGGTCGCGTCCCGGCCGACCTTCTGGTCTGCCTGGGTGGTGAGGCCGTACAGGTAGGTGATGTGGGTCTGCAGCCCGGGGCGGCCGTAGCGGACCGGCTCGGCTACCAGCCGCCGCTCCAGCTCGTCCAGCCGCCGCAGCACCCCCGCGTCCCCGTTGCCCGAGCGGAGCCGCTCCCGGGCCTCGCGGAGCCGCGCCACCGCGCGGTTCACCTCGCTCACCAGGTCGCGCACCCGCAGGTTGTGGGCGAGCTGCTCCTCCAGGTCGGTCTGCGTCACCCCGTCGCGCGCCACGCGGGGGTCGATCCGCACCGCCAGCCGCTGCGTCAGGGTCCGGCCTCCGGCGCTGAGGCGCACGGTGTACTCGCCCGGGACCGCCGTGGGCCCGTTGCGCCCGCTGCGCTGCGGGTTGGGGTCCCACAGGCCGGGGTGCGACAGGTCCCACACGAAGCGGTTGAGCCCGGGCCGCTTCGGGAGCCGCGGCGTCCCCGTGACCTCCAGCGTCGGCGCGCGCATCCCCGGCTGCTCCGGCGCCCCGGCGCGCTCTCCCGGCCCCTCGCTGGAGAAGCTGCGCACGGGGCTCCCGGCCGCGTCCAGCACGTCGATCCGCACCGTCCCCGCGGTGTCCGCCAGGAAGTAGTCGATCATCGCCCCCGCGGGCGGGTACTCCGGCGCGGAGGGGTCGCTGCGCGCTGACTCGGCCCCGCCGAAGCCGGCCCGGTAGCGCATCCGGGTCGCCTCCCGCGGGCGGAAGAGGTGCGCCGGGGCGGCGGCCACCGAGTCGTGGAGCTGGTGCAGCGGGGTCAGGTTGTCCAGGATCCAGAACGACCGCCCCTGGGTGGAGAGCACCAGGTCCCCGCGGTGCACCTTGAGGTCGGTGACCGGGGTGTGCGGGAGGTTGAGCTGGAAGGGTTGCCAGCGCCGTCCGTTGTCGAAGGAGACGAACACCCCGAACTCCGTCCCCGCGTACAGCAACCTCTCCCGGTCCGGGTCCTCGCGCACCACCCGGGTGGGGTGGTCGGCGGGGATCCCGTTGGTCCCCGGGGTCAGCCGGGTCCAGGTGCGGCCGTAGTCGTCGGTGCGGTAGAGGTACGGCCGGAAGTCGCCCAGCAGGTAGCGGAGCACCGCCACGTACGCCGATCCCCGGCGGTGCGGGGAGGGCTCGATGGTCTGCACCCGCCCCCCCGGCGGGAGGTCGCGCGGGGTGACCCGGGTCCAGCTCCGCCCCCCGTCGCGCGTCACGCTGATGGGGCCGTCGTTGGCCCCTGCCCAGATCACCCCCGGCTCCAGCGGGGACTCCCGGATGGCGTACAGGGTGCTGTAGAACTCCTCCCCCGTGACGTCCAGGGTGATGGGCTCGCCGGAGGGGCGCTGCTGGTACTGCGGCTCGTTGGCGGTGAGGTCCGGGGAGATCCGCTCCCAGGTGACCCCCTCGTCGGTGGTGCGGTGCACGTACTGCGAGCCGTAGTACAGCACCCGCGGGTCGTGCGGGGAGATCTCCATGGGGGAGACCCGCTGGAAGCGCAGGATCAGGTCCTTCCCCGGGTTGCCGTACAGCGACTGCGCCCCCACCCAGTACTGCTTCTCCTGCCCGCTGCGCAGCGACATCCGCGAGTACTGCCCCTTGCACGAGCCGTAGACGGTGTCCGGCTGGGTGGGGTGCGGGATGATGGGCCCGGTCTCGCACCCCGGCCCCTGCCGCCACGACTGGATCGGGTCGTCGGGCGGGGAGGCGGAGAGGGGGAGGGAGGGGATGATCAGGGTGGAGTTGTCCTGCTGCGCTCCGTAGACGCGGTACGGGAACTGGTTGTCGACGTAGACCTGGTAGAGCTCGGCGGTGGGCTGGTTGTACTGGGTGGACCAGGTGCGCCCGCCGTTCAGGGTGACGTTGGCCCCCCCGTCGTTGGCCTGCACCATGATCTCCGGGTTCGTCGGGTTGATCCAGAGGTCGTGGTTGTCGCCGTGGGGGGTGGGGATCGTCCGCCAGCTCCGCCCCCCGTCGGTGCTCTTGTAGAACCCCTCGGTGCCCACGTACACCACGTCGGCGTTGGTGGGGTCTGCCGTGATGTTGGTGTAGTAGAAGGGGCGGGTGATGAGCTGCGCGTAGTCGCTCACCCGCGTCCAGGAGTCGCCCGCGTCGTCGGAGCGGTACAGCCCGCCCCCCGGCGCGGCCTCGATCAGCACGTACACCCGGCGCGGGTCCGCCGGAGACACGGCCACGTTGCTCTTGCCGAAGAGTCCGGTGGGCAGTCCGCCCCCCAGCTTCGTCCACGTCTCCCCGCCGTCGGTGCTCCGGTAGATCCCCCCCTCGCGCGCCCCGCTGATCACCGTCCAGGGCTTGCGCTCCCCGCGCCACAGGGAGGCGTAGAGCACGTCCGGGTTCCCCGGCTGGAACTCCACGTCCACCGCGCCGGTGCTGTCGGAGACGAAGAGCACCCGCTCCCACGTCCGTCCCCCGTCGCGGGTGCGGTACACGCCGCGCTCGGGGTTGCGGGCGAAGACGCTCCCGGTGGCGGCCACGAACACGGTGTTGGGGTCGCGGGGGTGGATCCGCACCGCGCCGAGCTGCCCCATCTCCCGCAGCCCCACGAAGCTCCAGGTCTTTCCGGCGTCCGTGGACCGGTAGATCCCCCGGCCGGTGGAGACGTTGCTGCGGATCCCCTCGGAGCCGGTCCCGGCGTACACCACGTCGGGATCCGACGGCGACACGTCGATGGAGCCTATCCCGGCCGCGTCCTGGAAGAACCCGTCGGACACGTTGATCCAGCTCTGTCCCGCGTCGGTGGTCTTCCACACCCCACCCCCGGTGGGACCCATGTAGAAGGTGTGCGGCTGGCCGGGGACGCCGGCGACGGTGGTGACGCGCCCGCCGCGGCTGGGGCCGATCATCCGGTAGCGCAGCCCGGTGAGCCGCGCCGGGTCCAGCACGGTGATCCCGGACTGTACGGGACGCTCCTGCTGGGCGGGGAGCGGGGACGCGCCGGCGGCGAGGAGTGCGGCCACGGCCAGGCACGGGGCCGCGCTGCGGAAGAGCAGGAGGGCGGTGGGCCGCCGGGTCATGCGGAGTCCTTTCGCGGATGGGACGTTCGGTCGGCGGAACGATCCTGAATAACATCGGACGGCGGCAAGGCGCCAGGGGTTCCGGGAAACGGATGGTCCCGGCGGACACGCCCGGGCTCGTGTCCGGCGGTCTAGTCGCCGCTCTCCCCGCGCAGGCGCTGCGTCCCGCTCCACTCCTCCCCCGGGGCCAGGCGCACGGGCTCCGTCACCGCCCCCGGCTCCACGCACAGCATCCGCAGGTACTCGTCGTCTCCCAGGTCGGGGAGCGCGCCGGCGCCCTCCGCCCACGGGTTCCACACCACGGCGTCGGGGAAGCCGTCCTTCTCCAGCACGAGGGTCCGTCCCACCGCCCGGTCGTGGACCCGCAGCCGGTCGGGCGCACCGGCGTACACCCGGTCGGTCTCCCCCGCCACGGTCACCACCTCGCGCTCCTCGACGCGCTCCGCGCCCCCCTGCAGCTTGTCCCGGTAGCGCACCCCCGCCAGCCCCTCCAGCGCGACTTCGCGCACGTCGGCCACCCGCAGGTAGGTGTGCAGGGCGGCGGTGAAGGACAGGGGCTCGGACCCGGAGTTCGCCACGCGCAGGGTGATGCCCAGTGCCTCGTCCAGTACCACGGCCAGCTCGGCGCGGAAGGGGTGGGGCCAGAGCTCGCGGGTGGCCGGGTCGTCGGCCAGCCGCAGCAGCGCGGTGGCGGCGCCCCCCACGGTGCCGGTGGCCGCCAGCTCCCACTGCGCGGTGCGGGCGAAGCCGTGCTTGGGGAGCGGCCCCTGCTCGGCGAACTGGGGGAAGATCACCGGGACGCCGCCGCGGATGGGGACTCCCGGCTCCCACCGGGAGCGCTCGCTGAGGAAGAGCAGCTCCTCGCCCCCGGGGCCGGTCCAGCGGGTGACGTGGGCGCCGTGGAGGTGGAGCTCGGCGCGGGCACCGGAGGGGTGGGCGAGGACAACCGGGTCGGGCTGCATGGCGGACTCTCCCGTTCGGGATGGAACGTCGGGGTGCCAACGCAGCGGCCCTGCGGCGAGAATCGCGCCGCGGGGGCGTTACCCCCATCCTCCCAGCCCCCTTCCCTCGCAAGCGAGGGACACGCCCGAACCCGCAGTCGAAAGCCGTTACCGCCCGCCCGCGGAGGCCGCCGTCGCCCCCGTCTCCTTCAGGTACTTGCCGTACCACGCCAGGTACCGCTCCAGCCGGTCGCGCCGGTAGCTGGGGGTGGTGATCCCGTGGTACTGCCCCGGGTAGATCACCAGCTGCGTGGGGACCCCCAGCGAGCGGAGCGCCTGGTACATCTGCTCGCTCCCCGAGGCGGGGACGTTGAAGTCCTTCTCGCCCACCATGAACAGGGTGGGAGTGCGGATCCGGTCGGCGTGGAAGAAGGGGTAGGAGATGCGGATCCACGCCTCCCGGTTCTTCCAGGGCGGCCCGATCTCCGTGTCGTACTGGAAGGTGTACTGGTCGGTCCCGTACATGGAGAGCTGCAGCGCGCTCCCCGCCCCGCTGATGGCGGTTTTGAAGCGCGGGTCGGTGGCGATGGTGTAGTTGGTGAGGATCCCCCCGTAGCTCCACCCCCCGATCCCCAGGCGCTCCGGGTCGGCGATCCCGGCGGCGACCACCTGGTCGGTGGCGGCCAGGAGGTCCACCACCTCCCGGTTCCCCCAGTCGCCGTAGATGCTGGTCTGGAACGCCGCACCCCGCCCGGAGCTCCCCCGGTAGTTGACGGCCACCACCACGTACCCGTCGGCGGCGAACAGCTCGCGCTCGAAGTGGAAGGCGTGCTGGTCCTGCGAGTTGGGGCCGCCGTGGATGCGCAGCAGCATGGGGTACCTGCGTCCTGCCACGTACCCCGCCGGCTTCACCAGCAGCCCGTGCACTTCGGTGCCGTCGGGGCTGCGGAACTCTACATCCTCGGTGGTGCCGAGCTGCACCCCGGCCAGCCACTCCTCGTTCTGGCGGGAGAGGGGGCGGAGACGTCCCCCCTCCAGGGCGTGCACCTCGGGCAGCTCGACCGCGGTGGCGGCGAGCACCGCCAGATGGCCGTCCGGCCCCGCCGAGAGGGCGGAGACCACGCGGCGCCCCTCCGTCACCCGCTCCACGCGCCCGCTGCGCGCATCCACCCGGACCACGTGCTGTGTCCGGTCGTCCTCCACCAGCACGGTGAGGGTGCGGCCGTCGCGCGACCACACCGGGCTGGAGACGGCGCGGTCCAGGGCTTCGGTGAGCACCCGCGCCGGGCCTCCCGCGGCGGGGACCACCGCCAGCCGGTTCAGGTTGTAGGCGGAGAGGCGGGGCTCGCTCCCCTGCAGGTAGGCCACGGTGCGGCCGTCCGGGCTCCAGGCGGGGCGGCCGCCGTCGGGTCCCGGGAAGGTGGTGAGTGGTCGGGGCGTGGCGCCGGGCCGGGCCTCCACCACGTACAGGTTGGTGTCGTTGGTGCGGTCCGGGTCCTCGGTGCGCTCGCTGACGAAGGCGATCCGCCGCCCGTCGGGCGCCCAGGAGGGGAGTCGCTCGTCGTAGCCCCCGGAGGTGAGGGTGTCCACGCGCTTCGACGCCACGTCGAACAGGTACAGGTGGCTGCGGCGCGCGCCCAGGTATCCCTGCACGTCCTGCTTGAAGTGGTAGCGGTCGACGACGATCGGCCGGGGTGTCCGGTTCCGGGCGGAGTCGCCCAGGGCGGCGTTCGGGTCGGGGTCGGTGGCCACCAGCACCAGGCGCGTCCCGTCCGGCGACCAGGCGTAGTCGGAGACGCCGCCCCGGACGTCGGTGAGCCTGACGGCCTCGCCCCCCCTCCGGTCCAGGAGCCACACCTGTCCCCCGCTGGCGCCCTGCCGCGAGGAGAGGAAGGCCAGGTAGCGCCCGTCCGGGCTCCAGCGCGGGGCGCTCTCGCTCTCCGGGGTGGAGGTGAGCCGCAGGTTCTGCCGCCCGTCCCAGCTCGCCATCCACACGTCGGTGTCGTCGCGGTCGCGGGCGGAGTCGGAGGTGGTGACGGTGTACGCCACCCACTTCCCCTCGGGGGAGCGCTGCGGGTCGCGCACCTCGCGCACCCGGTACAGGTCACCCACGCGGAGCGGGCGGCGGGCGGGCGCCTGTGCCAGGAGTGGCGCGGCGGCGAGGAGGGCGAGCAGGACGGAGCCGGCGCGGAGCGGTGGGCGCATGCGTCTTCGGATCGATGGAACAGGAAGGCTGTAAACGGATGGCTCCATTGTAGCCCGGGACGCCGGGGATGTCCACCGGGGGGCGCTCCCCGGCGCCCGGCGTCAGGGAAGGTCCTCGCGGCTGACGCCCTCGAAGCCGAGGACCCAGTCGGGGCCGAAGGCCAGGGAGGGGGTGAGGAAGCCGGGGCGGGCGCGGCCGGCGAGGACCTCTTCCACGGCGCCCACGGCGGCCATCGCGGTCAGGGTGTACCCCTCGGGGGTGCGCATCCGGGCGGTGGCGCGACCCCCGTGGTCGTCTTCGGCCTCGCCCCAGAGGAGGCCGGCCCCGCGCGCCCGCGCCTCGTCGCTGGGCCCGGGGGCCCTGCGGTCGACGACGGCCCTGAGCAGCCGCTGCACGGGGGCGGAGCCCAGGAGCCACCCCAGCCGGCGGGTGGCGGCCATCATCCGCCGCGCGGCGGGGGGGACGCGGGTGTACACCTCCACGTCGGGGATCCCGGTGCTGTGGTAGGCGGTGGATACGTCGCCCCAGGGGAGGGTGGTGACCTCCACCGGCCCCCGCCCGAAGTCCACGCGCCGGGTCTTCCACGCGGCGGGGACGCGGGTGATCCGCCCCCCGCGCCGGACGGCGCCCCCGCCCGCCAGGTTCTCCACCATGGTGGTGGCGGTGCCGTGCGAGATCCCGCCGCCTACCGGCTGGAAGGCCAGGGCCAGGCGGGTGGCGGTGGGGAGGCGGCGCTTGAGGTGGGCGGCCAGGGAGTCGCTGGGGACCACGTCGAACCCGGCACCGGGGAGGAGCGTCACCCCCGCGGCACGGGCCTCGGCGTTGCGCGCGGCGAGCGCCTCGAATACGGCGATCTCCCCGGTGATGTCCAGGTAGTGGGTGCCGGTGCGCAGGCAGGCCTCGGTCATGGGCCGGGCGGTACGCGAGAACGGCCCGGCGGCGTGCAGCACCACGGGGACGTCGACCAAGGCGGCGTCGAGCGCGGCGGGGTCGTCCAGGGAGACCACGTGGTGGGGGAGGCCCAGGGCCCCGGCCTGCTCCCGGAGCGGACCGGGGGTGCGGCCGGCGAGGACGGGGCGGAGGCCGCGCTCCAGGGCCCGGGCGGCGATCAGGCGGCCGGTGTAGCCGTAGGAGCCGTAGAGGAGGAAGTCGGGTGCGGTCATGAGGTGGGCCTACTCCTCACGCGCGAGGGTGAGCGTCTCATCGTCGTTCAGGTTGGCCCGGGTGCGGCCATGCGTGAATTCAATCGCCTTGCGGGTGGCGTCGAGCATATGCTGAAGCCGCACCCTCTCAGGCGGCATACAGCACCTCTGCGTTGCAGACCACCTCGTCCCGGAAATAGCGGCTCAGGCTGTTGGGTATGTTCAGGTCCACCTCGCGGCCTAGCATCGCGGACAGCTCCTCCTGCAGGGCAATGAACCCGAACCCGGGTGTCCGGCCGGGTTCGAACTCCACCAGCACGTCCAGGTCGCTCTCCGGGCCGAGGTCGTCGCGCAGCACGGAGCCGAACAGCGCCAGCTTCCGGATACCATGGCGCCGGCAGAACTCCGCGATTTTCTCGCGAGGAATCTCTATCCGACTACCTGTATTGCCGGTACGCATCCGTCCTCACCTATCGCTTGGATCCAAGCCAGGATCTGCTCTCCGCAGGAAACTCTTATCCATTTTCCTGGACTGCGCAAGGCACAGCACTGCGCGAGTCGTTCCTGTACCTGAGCCTGTACTTACGCCAGAACTGGGCGGACTACTACGACGCCCTGCAGCGTGTGCGTACCCACGGCGACAGGGAGAGATGGCTCCTCTTCTACCTGATCGGCGTGGAGGCCGTGGCGCGGCAGGCGGCGGATACCACCCGTGCTCTGCTGGAGCTGTTCGAGGCCGACGCGGAGCGGGTCCGCGCCCTGGGTCGCAGCGCGGGGTCGACGCTTCGTATCTTCGAGCTGCTGCGTAGGCGGATCTTGTTGACCATCCCGCGCGCCGCGGAGATGATGGGGCTGTCCCAGTCCACCGTCACGGCGGCGCTCCGGCGGATGATGGAGCTGGGGATCGTCCTGGAGATCACGGGGCGGGAGCGGGCGCGCCAGTTCGTCTACCCTCGGCAGATGGAGATCCTGAACGAGGGAATTCAGGGGTAGAAGCAGGCAATTGCTGGAGGTCTATCCTCTAGCGGGTTGCTCGGCTGGGTATCCAATCGCCCGGAGGCTACGCCCCAGGGTTTAGGCGGTAGAGGTGGAAGCTAAGGCGTATTGCCCGGCTCGTCAGGAGGTATACGGCACGTGATCATCAATGATGGCCTCATCCCAGAATTTAGGGAGGATGCTACGCAAGCTCCCAAGCGGCGTCGCGTTTGACAGCTGGCTTCAACTTGCCAGCATCACGTAACTTCTGCGCTGCCCAACGCATATCATACTGCCAGGTATAGAAGAGATCTCCCGCGTGCCGCAAATCGGGTTCGTGGTGATGCCAAATATATTTGGAGACATCCATGATCCGGCCCTGGCCGCCGAGAGATTGTAGCGCTTCAACAATCCAGTCCTGAAGTACGTCGCGGGTAGCCATGGCTAAGCAAAGCGGGAGGGGATTTGGAGGACAGTCATATGTGGAAAGATCCTAGCACCCACGATGGTAGTTGGCTAGAGGCTACCGCTGAGGTGCAGTGCCGGCAATATAGTGGTCGAAAGTCCTATCGAAGGTATATTCTCGGCGAAGGCAGCTTATCCCACCCCCACCGCCCCAACGCACGGAGATCAGGTACCGCCCACCCGGTGCATGCACTCCGGTTCCGTGACGACCACCTCCTCCCCGAAGTGCGACCCCAGCCCCCACGCGATCCCCCTCGCCAGGAAGCACATCCGCCGCGGCGACCGGTAGTTCGATCACCGCCTCCGTGGGCGACACCCGCGTGGCGTCCAGCGCCGGGGGTCCGCCCCCTCCATCCGGGCGCGTACCACCGTGGGGATCACCTCCTCCGTGTGCTCGATCACGTCCGGCGTGCACCACCCCGGATCAATCCTCGTACACCCGCAGCAGCGCCGGAGCGATGAAGGCCCCGAACGCCTCCACCAGCTCCCCCGCGCCACCTTCAAATGAAGGGAGGGTTCGCTTGCTCTGCGACCGTAGCGAGCCAATCTTATCTCGATCATTGGGAGGCCACACCTAGGATGGCAGGTTTCCTAGAACAGATTAAACCCCTTGACTCGATATACGCTTAATCGTATATTGAATCCGTTGAGTATGCCTAAGTTTCTTCGCGACGCAGAGTTCTACGAGGATGCGCAGGGTCAGTCGGAAGTCATGAAGCAGCTGGGGGCGATCGCCAGGTCTGATGCTCGGGGGTACCGGACCATTCAGAACAAGATCACCCTGCTCCGGCAGCAGACCCTTCAGGACGCACTGCAGAGCAAGCTGATTCGGAAGCCGAGTGCGACCATCTATGTACTGCGTGTGCAGAGTGGAGCCGCCGTGTCCTACCGCCTCCCCTTCTTCGAGCCGCTGTGCCGGCACGGTTCCCTCATCGTCTTCACACATTGTGAGCGTAGGCGCGGGCTCCAGGGCGATGCATACAGCACGTTGATTGAGCAGGCTGAGACTCTGCGCGAAGAGTGGATCCAACGTAACTGCAAGGAACGGTAATCATGCGCGTGGGTGACTTCTTCAGCCGGATTGCTGAGGAGATCCCTGCTCCCGCCGAGGTGGCGGCTGAGATAGATCCTCCTTTCATCCTCGCGGCCAACGTCTATCACCTGCGTACCGCTCACGGGCTTACGCAGACCCAGCTCGCGCGCGCCGTGGGGATCGCACAGCCGCGCATCGCCGAGATCGAGCGAGGGGATGCCAATCCTACCCTCGGCACCCTGGTGAAGCTGGCGCACGCCCTCGGTGTATCGGTCTCCGTACTGCTGGACCCAGCATGTGCCGATCAGGACCCCGCCGGGGATACGGAGCCGCCGGCGGTCACGGCGAACCTCCAGTGGAGTCAGGCCGTGGAGGAACTGGAGGAGATTTCGGCGACTGCCGGAGCGCAGGAGACGTCCTCGGCTGCGGCGGAGCCGGATGATCTGGCACAATGGGCGGCACGCCTCGTGGAGCGCTTGCCACACGGCCGGGGAATTCGCCAGGTAAGTAAGGGCGTCGTCTTCGAGTTGTCCGTCTTCGAGTCCACCTACGCCCAGCGGGTACGATGACGGAAATCGAGCGCGTCCCGCGAGCTGGCTATCTCCTGGGCGAGGTCTATACCTTGGAGCAGCACTATAAGGTTCTCTCCCCGGAAGAGTTGGGCGGAGGCGACCTGGAAGACGTTTCGGCAGAAGCCACGGAGGAAGAAGTGGAACGTGACTTCCAGATCGTCTGGGATTGGCAGATTGTGCGAGAGGGCGTCTTCGCCGTCTTCTTGGGAATTGGAGTTCACCCCACTCGACAGGCTCCCGAGGAAATTCGGGTAGCCATAATTGGTGAATTTGCCGTGGAAGGGGAGGCGCAGAGTCTCCGCTTTCAGCCATTCGTTCAGGTCTCGGCGCCCGCCATTCTCTTTCCGTACCTGAGGGAGACCGTCCGAT
>DATAAL010000675.1:0-6824 GCA_036260145.1 Longimicrobiaceae bacterium
GACGCCGCCGATCCGGTAGTGAAGGCGGCGTCGGCTCCCGTCCTGGAGGGAGCGATCCGCCACGCCCGCGCGCACGAGGTTCTCCTCCGGCGTCGCACCGACGATCTCACGGGGGCCGGGTATCACGGACAGGTCGCCGTCATCTCCGGCGCGGCCAACGTCTTCTTCCACGGACCCGCCGGACGGGAACGGCTCTACGCGCGCGGGGACGCGTGGGTGGCACGCGAGTCGGGGGTAGCCTTCACCGGACACGACCTCCATGACGCGGTGGAGAGGGACCCGCGGCAGTTCAGCCCCAACGTCTTCCTCCGGCCGGTGGTGGAGAGCTCCGTCTTTCCCACGCTGGCGTACGTCGGCGGACCGGCGGAGATCAGCTACTTCGCACAGCTCAATCCTCTCTTCCGGGAGTTCGGGATGGACCCCCCGGTGGCCTTCCCGCGTTTCTCGGCGACCCTCGTCACGCCGCGGGTGGAGCATGCCCTCGACCGGCTGGGGCTCGCCCGGGAGGAGCTGGTACAGCCGGAGCACAGGCTGGTCTCCCGCCTCGCCCGCCGGAGGATCCCGGCCGGGGTATCGGACGCGCTGCGGGGGGTGCGGGAGGCACTCGCCGGAGAGTACGCCCGCATGATCGAGGCGGCGGAGGGGATCGATCCCACGCTCCGCGGTGCACTGGGAAGCCTGCGGAACCGCTCGCTGCTGAGCGCGGCGGACGCCGAGCGGAAGATCGTTTCTGCCATCGCCCGCCGCTCGGAGGAGGTGACGCGGGGCGTCCGCCGGGTCCTCGCGGAGCTCCGGCCGAACGGGGAGCCGCAGGAGCGCGTGCTGAACGCCCTGCCGTACCTGGCCGTCTACGGTCCCGACCTCCTGGAGGAGATCGCCGGGGAGATGGAAGTTCGCTTTCGCGCCGCCGGCCCGGGTTCCGGAGCCCGGGAGCGTACGCGGACCGGGCCGGTATGACGGGGGTGCCGTGCCGTGGCCCGACCCATGCACCGGCACCCCGGACGACGCCGGCGGGACACACCGGTCCGCGCCGCACGAACGGCCGCCCGTCCGGTGTTCACCGGACGGGCGGTCTGCCAGCTACCGAGCCATGACACCCGACTTCACCCCCGCCCCCGCGCAGGAAGACGAGACGCTGGTGATGCCCGCGCCGGTGGCGCCCCAGAAGGTGCGCTCCGGGGGCACCGCGTCCTCGACGGTCGCGGCGGGGATCCTCCTGAGCCGCATCTTCGGCCTGGTACGGGAGCGCGTCCTGGCCCAGTACTTCGGGACCTCACTATACGGAGACGTGTTCCGGGCGGGGATAAGGATGCCTAACGTCCTGCAGAACCTGCTCGGTGAGGGGACGCTCAGTGCTTCCTTCATCCCGGTGTACGCGGAGCTCCTGGAACAGGGAAAGAAGGAAGAGGCGGGGCGGGTGGCCGGAACCGTCTTCAGCCTCCTCATGACGGTCGCGGGGGCGCTGGCGCTGTTCGGGATCGTGTTCGCGCCGGTGATGACCGACCTCTTCCTCCCGGGGTTCGAGGGGGAGCGACGCGCGCTGACCATCGAGATCACCCGGATCATCTTCCCCATGGCGGGGACGCTCGTGCTCTCCGCGTGGGCGCTGGGTATCCTCAACAGCCACCGGAACTTCTTCATCCCCTACTTCGCCCCGGTACTGTGGAACGTGGCGATCATCGCCTCGCTCTACCTCTTCGGCGGGGCTCTCTCCCCGGACCGGCTGGTGGTGGCGGCGGCGTGGGGGGCGTTCGTCGGAGGGCTCCTCCAGTTCGGGATCCAGCTCCCCTGGGTGCTCCGGCTGGAACGTAAGCTCCGGATTTCCTGGGACACCCGGCTGGAGCCGGTGCGGGAGGCCGTGCGCAACGCCGGACCCGCCATCATGGGGAGAGGCGTCGTCCAGCTCAGCGGGTACGTCGACATGGTCCTCGCCAGCTTCCTGGTGGCCGGCTCCGTGGCCACTCTGGGCTTCGCCATGACCCTGTACATGCTCCCGGTGAGCCTGTTCGGAATGTCCGTCGCCACTGCGGAGCTCCCGGAGCTGGCCCGGAAGCGGCTGGGAACCGAAGTGCTGCGGGAGCGGACCAGCGGCGCGCTCCAGAGGATCGCCTTCTACGTAGTCCCCTCCTCCGTGGCCTTCGTGGCCCTGGGGGATTCGATCGTGGCGGCGCTCTACGAGTCCGGCGAGTTCGACCGGAGCGACACCCTCTGGGTATACGTGACGCTGGTGGGATACGCGCTCGGGCTCCTGGCGTCCACGGGTGCGCGGCTCTTCTCCTCCACCTACTTCGCCCTGCGCGACACCCGGACGCCGGCGCGCTACGCCGCCGTCCGCGTGGCCATCTCTGCGGTGCTGGGCCTCCTGCTGATGCTGCAGTTCGAGGGGATCGCCGCAGGTCCGGTCCGGATCCCGGCAGGGATCTTCTCGGAGGCGCGGGTCGCCGGCCACACCCTGGGGGTCTTCGGGCTGACGCTGGGGACCGGGATCGCCGCGTGGGTGGAGTGGTGGCTCCTCCGCCGCGCCCTTCGCCGCCGCATCGGCGCCGTTGGGGCGAGCACCGGGGCGGTGGCGCGGATGTTCCTGGCGGCGGGTGTGGCTGCCGCGGCAGGGTGGGGTGTGCGGTGGCTCCTCCCCGAGCTGCACCCACTGCTCGCCGCGGTATTCATCTTCGGCGCATACGGCACCGTGTACTTCGCGGCCGCAGCGGCCCTGCGGATCCGGGAGATGGAGGGCGTGCGCACGCGGCTTGCGGGGCTCCTGCGGCGCTTCCGCTGACCGGAACGTCGGCCGCGGCGCGGGTTAGAACAGATACCGAAGTACACCCGAAGCTCCGCGCCCGCATGACCGAGAACGAAGCGCTCCGCTCCAAGCTCCGCCACCTCCCCGACCGCCCCGGCGTGTACCTGATGAAGGACGCCGCCGGGGAGATCCTGTACGTGGGGAAGGCGAAGTCGCTGCGGCCGCGCGTGCGCTCCTACTTCTCCTCCGCCCACCCGGGCTCCCTGAAGACGCGGGAGCTGGTGCGGCGGATCGAGGACCTGGAGACCATCGTGGTGGGGTCCGAGGCCGAGGCGCTGATCCTGGAGAACAACCTGATCAAGGAGTACCGCCCGCGCTTCAACATCAACCTCAAGGACGACAAGACCTACCCGTACATCAAGGTCACCGTCCAGGAGCGGTTCCCGCGCGTTTACGTCACCCGGCGGCTGGAGCGCGACGGCGCCCGCTACTTCGGTCCGTACACCGACGTGCGGCGGATGCGGCAGGCGCTGGAGCTGGTCAAGAAGCTGTACACCGTCCGCTCGTGCCGGTACAACCTCCCCGACGAGGCCCCCGCGCGCCCCTGCCTGGACTATCACATCGGCCGGTGCAGGGCGCCGTGCGTCGCGCTCCAGTCCGAGGACGAGTACCGGGGGATGGTGGACGAGATCCTGGACATCCTGGGCGGCCACACCCGCCGCGCCGCGGAGCGGATCCGGGAGCAGATGCGCGCCGCCGCCGCCGAGATGGACTTCGAGCGGGCCGCGGAGCTGCGGGATGCACTCGCCGCCCTGGAAGCACTGGAGGCGCGGCAGATGGTGGTGGACCTGGAGGGGACCGACCGGGACGTGATCGGGCTCGCCCGCGACGGGGCGGACGGGTGTGGGGTGGTGATGCGGATCCGGGAGGGGAAGCTCCTGGGTCGCGAGGCGCAGTTCCTGACCAACCTGGACGGCGAGCCGGACGACCGGGTGCTGGCCACCTTCGTCACCCGCTTCTACACCGTGCGCGCCGTGGAGGAGGGGGCGGATCTCCCGCCAGAGATCTTCTTCCCGCTGGACTTCGAGGACCGCCCGGTGCTGGAGTCGTTTCTCCGCGAGCAGGCGGGGCGCGCGGTGCGGACCCATGTCCCGCAGCGGGGGGAGAAGGTCCGGCTGGTGGAGCTGGCAGAGCAGAACGCGCGGCACCTCCTGGAGGAGTGGAAGCTCCTCAGGAGCGCCGCCGCCTCGCGCGCCCCGGACGCCCTGTACGAGCTGCAGGAGGTGCTGGAGCTGGACGTGGTCCCGCGGCTGATCGTCTGCTTCGATATCTCGCACACGCAGGGGAGCGAGACCGTTGCCTCGGGGGTGGTGTTCGAGAACGGTCAGCCGAATAAAGGCGAGTACCGGAAGTTCCGGATCAAGGGGGAGTGGGGGAACGACGACTTCCGCTCCATGCACGAGGTGGTTACCCGCTACTTCCAGCGCCGCCTGGAGGAGCACAAGCCCCTCCCCGAGCTGGTGGTGATCGACGGGGGGAAGGGGCAGCTGGGAGCCGCCCGCAGAGCGCTGGAGGAGCTGGACCTGGCGCAGCAGACGGTTATCTCGCTGGCCAAGAAGGAGGAGGAGGTCTTCCTCCCCGGGCGCCCGCTCCCGCTGCGTCTCCCCCGGCGCTCTCCGGCTCTCCGGCTCCTCCAGAGGCTCCGGGACGAGGCCCATCGTTTCGCCGTCACCTATAACCGCAAGCTGCGCACGAAACGGACGGTGCGCTCGGAACTGTCGCAGATCCCCGGGGTGGGAGCGGCGCGCCAGCGTCAGCTCCTGGAGCGCTTCGGATCGTACCGCGCTCTCCGCGACGCCTCGGAAGAGGAGATCGCGGCTCTCCCCGGCTTCGGGCGCTCCCTGGCTCGCAAGGTGCTGGAGCACGCGCGCGCGGAGCCTCAGGCCGGCAAGACGGGTCCGGATGCCGGATGAGCCGCCGGTCACATTTCTGACGGAGGGGGAATGAACATCGCCGTACTGATGGGGGGGACCAGCGCCGAGCGGGAGGTGTCGCTGGCCTCGGGGCTCGCGATCGTCCGTGCGCTGCGCGAACGGGGGAACACGGTGTGGGCGGTGGACACGGCCCGCGGGTACGTTCCGGAGGCGGAGGAGCCGAAGCTCCTCCCTGAGGGGGTGCACGCAGCGCCGCCGGAGGACACCGGAGGGACGCTGCCGCCGATCGGGCTGGCGGGGATCCGGGAGGTGCGGGAGGCGGAGGTAGCCTTCCTGGCGCTGCACGGGGGGACGGGGGAGGACGGCACGGTCCAGGCGCTCCTGGAGCTGCTCGGCGTCCCGTACACCGGGTCGGGACCGCTGGGATCGGGGATCGCGATGGACAAGGACGTCACCAAGCGGCTCCTGCGCGACTCGCAGGTTCCGACGCTTCCCTGGCGGGTGGCGCGTGCCCCCGGCTTCACGTACGACGCGGACACCATCGAGGACTTCATCGGCTTCCCGTGTATCGTGAAGCCGTCGCGGCAGGGGTCGAGCGTGGGGATCACCGTCGTGGGCTCGCCCGACGAGCTGGACGCCGCCGTGCAGACCGCCTCCCGCTACGATTCGGAGGTGATGATCGAGCGCTACGCGAAGGGACGGGAGCTGACGGTGGGGATCCTGGGAGACCAGGCCCTCCCGCCGGTGGAGATCCGTCCCAAGAAGGGGATCTACGACTACCACTCCAAGTACACGCCGGGGATGACGGAGTACTTCTGCCCGGCGCCGCTGGAAGAGGAGGTGATCGCCCAGATGCAGGCGTACGCGCTCCGCGCTTTCCGGGTGCTGAAGCTCCGCGGATACGGGAGGATCGACTTCATCCTCGCCAAGGAGCAGCTCTTCTGCCTGGAGGCGAACACCCTCCCCGGGATGACCGCGACCAGCCTCCTCCCCAAGGCGGCGGTCGCGGTGGGGATCTCCTTCCCGGAGCTGTGCGAGAGGATCGTGCAGCTCGCGACGAGCGGATAGCCCGGTACCCCGGGCACCCGCCCATGAAACCGCGGTGGTGCGGCTCCGGCCGCGCCGCTCTTTCGATTCGCACCCTATGGCGTACGCTACGCGAAGTTTCGAGAACCCCTTCGGTTTCGCCGTCACCCCCTGGGTGAAGCGGCTCCTGATCGCCATCGCCACGGTGTGGGTGATTGACTTCCTGCTGCGCCTCTCCGGGTCCGGGAGCCTCTGGGGCGCCCTGGCGTTCGTGCCGGGGGAGGTGCTGCGGAAGCCGTGGACGCCGCTCACCTACGCGCTGGTCCACGGCGGTTTCTTCCATGCACTCTTCAACATGCTGGGGCTCTTCTTCTTCGGCCCGCCGCTGGAGGAGAGATGGGGGTCCCGCGAGTTTCTCAAGTTCCTGCTGGTGGCGGCGCTCGGCGGGATTCTCCTGTCGGCTCTCGGGGTGTTCGCAGGGCTCCTCCCCCTCTACGTGTCGATCGGCGGGGCCTCGGCCGCGGTATACGGGGTGATGCTGGCGTACGCCATGTACTGGCCGGACAACCCGATTTACCTGTGGGGGGTCTTTCCCGTGAAGGCGAAGTGGATGGTGCTCGGGCTGGTGGTGCTCAGCATCGTGTTCTCGCTGGATGGTGGGGGCGGAACCGCCCACCTGGCGCACCTCGGCGGGTTCGCGAGTGCGTTCCTCCTCCTTAAGAGCCCCTGGGCGCCGAGTCCGTGGGGGCCGACGATCGGGTCGCGCCCGCAGAAGCAGAAGCGGAGGCTCACCTTCGGGTGGGGGAGAAGGAAGCCGACGAAGGTCGCCACGCCCCAGAAGCCCGCAGGAGCCGTCAAACCGACGCGGGACGAGCAGCAGCTCCTGGACGACGTCGATCGCATCCTGGAGAAGATCTCTGCGCGTGGGCTGAGCTCCCTCACCGAGGAGGAGCGGAAGCGGCTGGACGAAGTGAGCCGCCGCTACCGGTCCAACTAGCGACACACACCGACGGCACGGATGAGCTGCAATCGGCCGCCGGGGGTAGCACCGCCCCCGGCGGCTTGCTGTGTGTGTCTCCGGCAGAGCGAAGACGATCTTGACGGCGAGCACAGGATGTGAACTC
>DATAAL010000676.1:0-6300 GCA_036260145.1 Longimicrobiaceae bacterium
GGCGGCGCGCCCGGCTGGACATGCACCGCGCGGGACCGGTCGGTTCAGGCGGACCGGCTCCGGTCGCCGCCCTGCCGGGCGGCGGCGCCGGTCTCCCGGTCGGCGGCATCACCGGCGGTGTCCTCCCCCTCGCCGCGGATCATCAGCTCCGAGCGCACCCCGCGGACCCCCTCCACGTCCCAGGCGTCGTCGGTGGCGTAGCGGATCTCGTCGTAGTCCGGGAGCTCGCCGCGCAGCGTCACGATCCCGTCCTTCACCTCCACGGTGATCGCGTCCGCGTCCACCCAGGTGTCGTAGAAGAGTGCCTCCTCCACCTCCTCCTTCAGCTCGTCGTCCGGACGGCGCTGCCTCCGGAGCCGCTCGTAGTACGGGCCCAGCCCGTATCGGGCCGGACCGTAGACCGTCCCGGCGTCGCCGGAATCACCTTCTCCCGCCGCCTGGGGACCCCACTGGAAGTCGGCGCCGTAGCCGGCGTACCCGCGGAATCCCGTGTCGTACCCGGGACTCCCCGGACCGCCCCGCGTGAATCCACCCGGTCGGGAGAGGGGGCGGGGTGGCCCATAGGAGCCGTCGTACCCCGCTCTCCCCGGGAAGCGTCCCCAACCGCCGTCGTAACGCGCCATCGTCGTTCCTCCGAGATCCGTCTCCAGGAGCAGCCGCACCGGCGTCCGGGTGCGCACCGGGCCGGCGGAATCGCTGACCCGGGCCGCAAACACCGTTCCAGGGGTGGCTACGCCCCCCCGGGAGGGCCCGGCGGGAGAGGGCGTCCCAACCTTTCGTGCAGTACGCGGGCGAGGCGGTCGGGGCGGTCGGTGACGATCCCGTCCACCCCCCACTCCAGGAGCCGGCGCATCTCCGGCTCGTCGTCCACCGTCCAGACGTGCACCGGGATATTGAGTGCGTGCGCCTCCCGCACGAAGCGGGGAGTGACCACCTGCACCGCGCCGTGGCGCTCCGGGACCTGGAAGGCGTCGACCGGCGGGCGGTACAGCGCAACCGTACGGGAGCGGAGGTGCAGCCAGAAGGCGAGTACGTCCTCCTGAGCCGCGCTGGTCGGTCCCGGGTACGCGGCGAAGCGGGAGCGGTTGGCCCGGCGTCCCGCCGCGATCAGGACGCGCCGCGTGGCACCCAGGTCGTGCACCGTCTCCAAGACCCGCCGCTGCGCGCGCCCGTCCTTGATTTCCACGTTGATGCGCGTCTCCGGGAGCGCCAGCAGCACCTCCTCCAGGGTGGAGATCCGCACGCCCCCTCCCCGGAAGGGGAAGGTGCGCCCCCCGTCGGGAGAGAAGCGGTATCCCGCATCGAGCCTGCGGATCTCCTCCAGGCGGAGACCCGCGACGGGACCGCTGCCGTCCGTGGTGCGGTCGACGGTGGCGTCGTGGATCACCACCACCTCCCCGTCCGCGGTGGGCTGCACATCCGTCTCCAGCACGTCGGCGCGCCACCACTCCACGGCACGGCGGAAGGCGGCGAGGGTGTTCTCGGGGGCCAGAGCGGAGCCGCCCCGGTGGGCCATCAGGAGGGGGGCACCCGCGAAGTAGGGGTGTCCGGGGCGTGCCCGGGGGAGGGAGGAACGTCGGGGGGAGAGGCGCATGTGGGCCGGACGACCCCTTCAGGCAGCGTTTTCCACCCGCTCCCGCTCGGCAGGGGAAAGCCGGTACAGCCGGCAGAGCACCAGGTCGATCAGCTGCCCGGTCATCGCCCGGGCCCACACCAGTCGCTGCGAATCGGCCCCCGACTCCAGCTCGGCCGAGAGGTGCGCGTACCGCTCTCCCAGGAAGGTGAGGATCTCCTCGACGGCGTCCGGGTGCGGACGCGGCGGCGCCGGCGAGTCCTGGGGGGCCCGGTCCACCAGGAGCCCGTCCACGAAGGCGAGGAACCCCGGGAACACCATCTCGGTGAGGTGCCCCCCGGCGATCCGCTCCTCGTCGGTCAGCTCCTCCCAGGCCAGCTCGTTCCAGTACAGCTCCTCCGCCTCGCGCCGCAGGAAGGCGAGCCGCTCCGCCGAGAGCGCCACCGCGTCCGGGGCCACCGGACGCAGAGGGCGCTGCACGGAGTCACGGATCCGGGCCCGTCGCAGCTCGATGTACGCCTGGGCGTTCCCGGGCTCGGCGGTGCGCTTGCTCATCGATCCGGTGGGTGCAGGGATTTCCTGGAAGCGCCATGCGGCGCGGGGACAACTTAGGCGGGGGGTGGGCGTCTCGCAATCCTGCGGGAGCGCCCCTCAGAAGCACGGCCGGGAAGGCGTCCCGGGCTACGCCCTGCGCTCAGCCTCGGCGCGCGGATCCTGCACCACCGGGTCGGCCGGCAGACTCACACCGTCCAGCTCCGCGCGCTCCAGGTCGGCCCCGACGAGTTCGGCCCCCTCCAGGTTCGCCTGCGTGAGATCCGCTCCCTTGAGGTTGGCCCCCGCGAGGGTGGCACGGGAAAGGTTGGCCCCGGTCAGCACGGCCCCGGTGAGATTGGCGCCGCGGAGGTTGGCCTCCACCAGGTTAGCCCCCGTGATGTCGGCGTACTCCAGCGTCGCCCACTCCAGGAACCCGCCCGACAGGTCCACTCCGCGCAGGTAGGCGCCGGTGAGGTTCGCCCCCTTCAGGTAGGCGCCCGCGATGTCGGCACCCGTGAGCACCGCGCCTTTGAGGTAGGCGCCCGTGAGGCGCACCCCCTTGAGGTACGCCCACTCCAGGTAGGTGCCCTCCATGTACGCCCACTCCAGGCTGGCCCGCTCCAGGTAGGCTCCCCATACGTGGGCCGACTTGAGGTACGCTTCGGTCAGGTTGGCCTCGGTGAGATCCGCCCCCTTGAGGTCGGCCCCTTCCAGATCCGCCCCGGCGAGACTGGCGCCCGTGAGGATCGCTCCAGACAGCTTGGCGCCCTTGAGGGTGGCACGGTCCAAGCTGGCCCCCGCCAGATTCGCGCGCTCCAGATTCACCCCGGCCAGGTTCACCCCCCGGAGGTTGAGGTGACCGGCGGCGACCAGCATCCAGGCGTCCCGGTCCGCGAGAATCCTCTGCTCCATGCAGCGCTCCCCCGGCGACGGAGCCGGTCGTTTCAGGTGATGGAAACCTCGGGATCTCCGTGCAGCGTCACGGAACCGGTGGGTGGCGTATCACCTCCGTCGGTTCCCGTTCCCCGTCTGCTGGACGGCCCAGCGCCACCGCATCCGCCCCTCCCACCCGCACGTGGCGCACCGGCGCGTCCGGGTGGCCGAGAGCATCGCCCAGAGGCGGTCCGCACCCCAGAGGTCGCGCACCCTGTCCCCCTCGCACGTCACCGCCCGGCACGCAGGACAGGCGGGTGCCTCGGGCAGTCGCGTCAGATAATGAAGCACAAAGACCGGCGCGACAAGTGCAATGAGCACAAGGGATGTCAGGATCAAAATCATGCGTTCCCCGTCCGGGAGGGACCGTCGGAAAGCGAGACTGGCCGCGCCTCCGGCCACCGCCGCGGTACGAACAGTGCAAACCCTGTTCCGTGAATCACGTACGGAACTTGCGTCGGGCGCTCCGATGCCCGGAACCCCAACATTACGAGTCTTATGCCGCACCCGCATCCCTACGACCGAGAGCACCGCCCCCGGGGGTACGACCGGGGGTACGCCGGCCCGCGGCACGAGCCGCTCCGCTACGACCGTGACTTCCGCGGGGGCTACGACGCCGAGCCCGGGTTCCCCGCCGGATGGGGATACCTCCCCGCCGGATGGGGCGGCTATCCCGGGCTGGAAGCCTTCGGTGCCGGTCCATGGCCGCCATACCTCCCCTACGGATACCCGTACGGTCCCCCGGAGCTGTACACCCGTCCCCCGCGCCGGCCGGAAGAGAGCCCGGCGTACGGCCGGGGCGGAGACCACGAGATGCTCCGCTGGGCGCGCGAGCACGGTTACGAGGTGGAGCGCACCATTCACCCGCGGCGACCCCGCCGCTACTGACCGACAGGAGAGCTCATGGGAAGGCAGCGCAACGCAGACCCGAACTTCGACCCGGAAGAGATCGACAACTCCGACCCCCTGGGAGAGCAGGGATTCGCCGAGCAGGGGTTCGAGGACGCTCCTGACGGGGGGCCGCTCCTCTCGGCTCCGGGGCTGGAGGACGACGCTGTGAACCGGACGCCCGGCGGCCACGGACAGAAGGTGGCCGGGATCCCCGAGCGCGACCAGCGGGAGATGAACTCCTCCGACGTGGCGCGCCCGGACTCGGAAGGGATCGTGATCCGCGAGCGCGGCGGAGAGGGCAAGGGTGATCCGGCGGTGGGGGGAACCCGCCCCGATTAGCCCCGTGTCCAGGGAGCCAAACCCGGTAAAGCGCGGCGGCCGGCGGGCCCGTACGGACCCGCCGGCCGCGGATGCAAAGCGTCCCATCGACATCGACCGGGTGATGGACCGGATCCGGGAGGCCGTCCGACCGTTTCCCAGGGCGGCGCTCTTCGAGCTGGCGGAGATGGGTTACGATTCCGCGTTCGAGCAGCTCGTCGCCTGCATCCTCTCCATCCGTACCCTGGACGAGGTGATGCTCCCCACCGCGCTCGCCCTGTTCGAGCGCGCTCCTACCCCTGCGGACATCGCCGCCCTCACCTCCGAAGAGATCGACGGGATCATCCGCGCCAGCACCTTCCACGAGGGGAAGGCCCGGAACATCCACGAGATCGCGCGGCGCGTGGTAGAGGAGCACGGCGGAGTCCTCCCGTGCGAAGAGGAGCTGATGCTGGGCTTCCAGGGGGTTGGCCCCAAGTGCACCAACCTGGTGATGGGGATCGCGTGTGGGAGGGCGAAGATCGGGGTGGACGTGCACGTCCACCGGGTCACCAACCGCTGGGGGTACATCGCTACCGCCACCCCGGAGCAGAGCATCGGCGCGCTGGAGGCGAAGCTCCCGCAGCGGTACTGGGTGGAGATCAACCGCCTCCTGGTCCCCTTCGGAAAGCACGTCTGCACGGGGAGGGCGCCGAAGTGCTCCACCTGCCCCGTGCTTGACATGTGCCGGCAGGTGGGGGTGACAACGCACCGCTAACTCCACTCCGCGTCAGGCAGCCCGGGAGGCCCCCCGCAGTCCTCTCACCAGCTCGCCCATCGCGCGGAGGACCTGCTCGTTCCCCTCGCGCAGGAGCGCGGCGATGATGTGCTTGCAGATCCGCTCGCGCCACAGGTGATCGCCGCAGTCGCAGCGGGGGTGGTGGGCGGTGTACAGGTCCACCCAGTGGGGCTCGCGCCCCCCGCTCACCCGGTAGCGGCCGGGACCCGTGGGGGTGACGCGCAGCCCGAGGCTCCGCTCCAGGCGGTCAAGCTGCACCCCTCCCGCGGCATGAAAATCGATCGCCGGCTTCGGCATCCTGCTCCTCCCTGAGCTGCTCCCGGTGACGGTGGTTTTCGTGATCTCTGATACACCTCAGCGACCCGAAGGATCTCCGAAAGCAGCCACGGAAGGCGAGAAATTTCCTTGCCCGCTCAGGCGGGCCGCTGGTGTGGCCAGAAGGTGAAATCGGGGGACTTCGCGACGGTACCAGGGGACCGGGTGGAAGGCCCTCGGAGCCGCAGCCCGACCCCCGCGCCCGCGGGGGACGCGCCGAAACCCGCCCGATCCGTCACCGCGATCCCCGCTCTTCGCGAGGATGTCCGTGCCCCTGGTTCTTCGACTCGCCGGTGGAGTCGGCGTCGCGGTCGGTCCCCCGCGTCGCCCGTTCCGAAGTGCCGAAGTCGGCTCCCTCGTTGCTCTCCCCTTCCCCCTGGCTCGGCGACTGGCCCGTGTTGAAGGGGCCGCTCCCCGTCTGGGTGGTGCGCCTGAGGTCCGTCATGCCGCCTCCTTTCCTGGAGTTGCCGTATCCGCGTGGTGGCGCATGCCTCGCAAGACGTGTTCCGGCAGCAGGATGGCGCCGCCGGGCGCAATGCCCCGGGAAGCCGCCGCGAGTATGGAACTTGCGGGACCCGCTCCCCTCCGTACGGAAGCGATACGAGCCTGTTGCGGGATGGGCGAGGAGGTTTTACTTTCGGATCGGGAGTTCGAGCCCGGCCGTCGCAAGCGGCCGGCCCGGCTCTCCGCGGCTCCGCGCGGTGCCCGAGCCGTGCGCGCCGATCCCGACCACCACGCGGGAAGGAGTGACCTGTTGGAAATCTGGGAACTCTCTACCGATCCGCTCGTCGACGCTCCATCCGGAACGCCACGCACCCTGCTGCGTGGCGTTTTTTGTTGCTCCCCAGCCAGGAGGTTCGCATGCTCGATTCCGGGATGATCAGCAAGATCCAGAAGGCCAGGACCTACGCCTCCGAGCCCGAGCGCATCCACATTCAGGCGCTCAAGGTGGAGTTCG